>CAZPTF010000017.1:11183-23701 GCA_964589015.1 uncultured Anaerolineae bacterium | reverse complement strand
AAAACAGAAAGGCACACGCGCGAATCGAACAGCGCGCTGTCCGTTTCGCTGCCAATAACATCGTCTATCATAGCATAGAGTGAAGAAATTGGCAAGCCAGGCTTGGCCCTCGCAAACCGCTCGCGCCATAGGGCGGGGAACCGAACGGTGGCAAGTGCTCCGCGCAGCGACCGGTTCAGAGGAAACTCTCCACCGCCTCCGCGCCGACCATCAGGCTGACGATTTCGTCGGCGGTCGTATCCTTGGCCATCCGTTCGCCGGCTTTGATCCCGCGACGCAGGACGACGATCCGATCTGCGACGGCGAAGATATCGTGCATATTGTGGCTGATAATGATCACCGGCACACCCTGATCGCGCAACATACGGACCAGGTACAGCACTTTGCGCTGCTCCGCCACACCGAGCGCGGCGGTAGGCTCGTCCATAATCATCAGTTTGGCATCCCAATAGATCCCACGCGCGATGGCGACGGCTTGTCGCTGTCCACCGGACAGCGTGCGGATCTCGTTGGTCAATCTGGGGATACGGATGTCCAGGCGGTCGAGGACCTTGCGCGACTCCGTCAGCATGTGACGACGGTCGAGCACCTCAACCAGACCGCCCAGGAAAGGTTTGACCGGCTCACGCCCGAGGAAGATGTTAGAGCCCACATCCAGGTTTTCGGCTAGAGCCAGATCCTGATAGATCGTTTCGATACCCAACTCGCGGGATTCCATCGGTGAGTTAATCTGGCGCTCCTGGCCCTGGAAGAAGATCTGACCCTCGTCTGGTTTGTAGACGCCGGAGATCATTTTGATCAAGGTCGATTTTCCGGCTCCGTTATCACCGACCAGGCCAACTACCTCGTCTGGGTACACTTCCATGCTGACGTGGTCTACTGCCGTCAGACCACCGAAGCGCTTCACCATGTCCTTGACTTGTAGCATGGGTTCCATAGTTCTCTTCCCCCTACTCACGCGAGATGCCGGCCTGGGCCTGATCGACCAACACAGCCATGATGATGATCACGCCCACTGCACCAAATTGCCAGAAGGGCGGGACGTTGAGCATCACCAGGCCGGTGTACAGTACCGCCATGATGAGCGCACCGACAACCGTTCCCATCACTTTGCCCTCCCCACCGAACAGGCTGGCCCCACCGATAACTACCGCAGCTACCGAATTGAGCATCAGGGCTTCACCGGCGATGGGAGAGCCGCTATTGAAACGCATCGTCCAGACCAGACCGGCCAGTGCAGCCAGCATGGCACACACGACGTAGAGTTTGATGGTGTGCAGGTCCACGTTGATGCCGGCGCGGAGCGAGGCATCGCGATTGCCACCCAAGGCATAGGTGTGTTGCCCAAAACGCGTATGCGCCAGCACGAAATGGGCAATAATGGCGCTGATAATCATCACTAACAAAGGGACCGTCAGGATCCCCAACACGTTCCGCAAATCCGCATCCGGTGGTGGGTTGAACAGCGTGATCGGTTCGTCCGGTGCTACGTACACGAAATAGTTATTGCCGAGTAACCGGATGATATCGGGCTGGCGACCAATGGTCTGGCCCTTGGAAAGTAGAAAGGCGAAACATTTGGCGATACCCAGCATGCCAAGCGTAGCGATGAATGGAGGCGCTTTCAGACGCGCGATGAGTACACCGTTGATGACACCCGGAATGAAGCCCACTACCAACCCGGCCAACATACCGACAATGATGATGATGCCTTGCGGATAACCTGCCAATAACATGGCGCGCATCACCCACGCCGCGACCACACTGGTCAGGCCCATGACAAACCCAACCGAAAGATCAATTCCACCGGCAATGATCACGAATGTTTGACCCAATGCCACGATCAGCGTCTCACTCGCGTTGATGCCAATGTTCTGGAAACTGCGCACAGTGAAGAAACCTGGCGCCATGATGGAAAAAACGGCGATTAGAATTCCCAGAAAGAGCCACGCCCAGACCCGGGTGACCATTCTCAAGAAAGTCGGGCGAGCCACACTTTGAGATGACGTGTCCTGCAAGTCGCTTGTCACAGCCATGAGGCCTCCCTTTCGTTCGCGGTGCTCTGTCTGCCACCACGATCCACGGATTGATGAGGGGTGGTGCGGTGGAGAGCGAAGCGCATCCCTCCATCGCACCAGGGCTTACAGATCTAGTCAGATTGGCCCGTATAGAACCATTTCGAGATTTCGGGATCATTCATGTTGTCACGGGTGATCACGGCATAGCCAGTGGGGATACGCTTGGGAACATCCACGTAGTCGTTGAGATAAGCCATGCCTGCTTCGACGGCGAAGAACCCCATCTCGGCCGGTTTCTGGGCGATCACGAGATCGACCGTCCCCTCCTCCAGCATCTGGATGGCAAACTCTGTGGCATCAAACGCGACGACTTTCACCTTGCCGCTCAGTCCGGCATTCTTCACCGCGTTGGCCGCCGCCTGCGCGCTGAAGACATTGGTGCCGAAGATCCCTCCGAGCTCGGGCTCACGCTGCAATACCGCAGCAGTCTGGGCCTGACCTTTGCCGGCATCGTCATCGTTGTAATCGACGCCCACCAATTCCATATCGGGGTACTCAGCGATGCCTTTCCTGAAACCTTCCTCACGCTGATCGGTGGTACTGATGCCAGGTTTCACGTTCTGGACGTAGACTTTAGCTTTGCCACCCAACGCATCAGCAAGCGCGCGGGCGGCAATCATCCCACCTTCCTCATTGTTCGAACCAATGTATGAGATCGGGAAGGTGACCGGGCCATTGCCATAGTCTCCATCGCCAATGAACGTATCAACAGTCAACATGGGGATACCGGCATCGACGACGCGCTTGAGCGGCTCGATCATGGCTTCTTTGTCAACCGGGGCAAGGAACATGAAGTCCACATCGCCGCGTGCGATCACGGCATCGATAATCGGGGTTTGCACGGTGGCATTCCAGGTTTCCGGAATCTGCACGATGAGGTCCACCCCCATCATATCCGCGGCCTGCTGTGCCCCGCGCTGCATGGTAATGTAGAACGGATCATTTACACCTGCGATGAAGGCAAAGACGGGCTTCGCAGGTTCCTGCGCACGGGCTACGGGAGAAAAAGCGATCAGGATCAGCGCCAAGATCAACGTCCATTGCCAAATCTTGTTCCAACGCAACATTTCAACCTCCTTTGGTTGTCATTCAATGCCTGGTACAGAATCTAACACGGCACGTCAAATTGCCTGACACTGTTTTAGTTGCATCACCTCCTCACCTCGCATACATAATACGTAAAATGAAACTGGACCCCTCCAAATGGGGTGCCCATAGCCCGCCCCTCATAGTCCATTCTAGCATTTGTTCTGCGTGGTGTCAATGCGCAGATGGCCTCCGGCGCGGGGACTTGGCGATTTCGAGTATCTGTGCTATCGTAGGTTGGCACCTGCGAGTCGTGCAGTGTGACGTGATGGCCTCCTCGGGCTTGTGTGCTGACCATGAAAATGCCGGATGATTGAGTTGCTTAGACGTTGCCTCTGCGGTTCGAATCGATGCGTGAGGGTCGAGTGGGTCCTTGGGTTGTTGGCTCTGCTCGGCCTGTTTGCAGTTCTGTTCGTCACAGCGTGGGGGTGTGGTCTTTCTCCTGATTCTGTCGTCTATCTGGACACGGCGACAAACCTGCTGCGCGGCAACGGGTGGAGTTTTGGCGCGACTGACGGCGTATTGCGGCCCATGACGCAATACCCCCCGTTGTTTCCATCCGTTGTGGCGCTGATTTCCCTGACCGGGGTGGATGTGCCAGACGCGGCGCGTTGGTTCAACGCGATTCTCTTTGCGGGCACTATCTTCCTGACCGGCCTTGCAGTTTCCAGGTATACCCAAGGCTCATTCTGGCCCGCGGTACTGGTTTCGTTCTTCGTGTTGACGTGTGTCCCTCTGATCCGCATTTTCTCATCGGCGTTATCGGAAGCAGCCTTCATTTTCTTCGGTTTGTCGGGAATGTTCCTGCTAAGCATCTATCTCAAGGAGCGCTCTCCTGGTTGGCTCGTTACCGCAGCACTGGGCGTTGCGCTATCCTGTCTGTCGCGTTACGTGGGCGTCACTTTCATCGCCGCTGGCATTCTGGGATTACTGTTTCTCAACCGCAAACCGTTAGCGGCGAGGGTCGCAGACATCGCCGTTTGGGGCATCGTAAGCAGTGCGCCAGTCGCCATTTGGGCGACTCGGAACCTGTCGCTCTCCGGCCACGTGTCGAGATATGCCACGCACATCAACGTCGCAACGACGAGCAAGATCAGGCAGCATCTGGGCCTGGCGATCCGGGACGCGTTCGCGTCGAGCCTGCCAGACAAAGTTCCCGTCGAAATCAGGCTGGTCGCGTTTCTGGGAGTGGTAGGCTTGCTGATCGCATTAAGTGTCGTACTGCTACGGAGGAGGAAGGACAAACCAGGCGCCACCCTGCGACCTGCCTACCTTGGTCCATTACCATACGTCTTGATCTTCTTCAGTGCGGCGTACTGTGGCTTCATCAGCGCATCGATTGTGCTGTTCCAGCAGGGTGCGTTAAACGAGCGCTTCATGACCATCCTGTATGCCATCGCCTTCATCCTTCTGGCCTGTTGGTTCTACCGGCTATCCAACCTGCTGCGCGCGGCGCGCACGCTCAAGTTGGTGTTACTGATAACGACCTGTGGTCTGGCATTCGTTCAAACCGGATACAGTACCATCTGGGTGTTGCGCAGACACTCCGAAGGGCTTGGCTACGCGGCGAGGACGTGGCATGAATCTGCCATCGTGCTTACGCTCAAGGACTTGCCGGCGGAAACGCTGGTCGTAACCAACGAGGCCATTCCTCTCTATTATCTCACCGGGCATCCTACCTATCAGCTTCTTGTGGGGGAGGATCTCATTGCGATGTCGGACGAAGCGCTGACAGCCCGACTGAAATTCCTCACCGAACGATTGCGGGGCGACGCAGCTGTGTTGGCGTGCTTCGAGTCGACAACATGCCTGGAACTGGCTGGTGCGCTCGGTGAAGTCCTGCCCTTGCGCGTGATTGGCCAGGAGAACGAGAGCGCGATCTATGCAGCAGCGCCGTGATGAGTCCGGCCCGAGGGGGGATGCGCGCTGCAGGACGGCCAGCGTGCGTTGCAGGTCACACCGGCAGCGCTTCCAGCGCTGCGCAGCGGGCGGTCCGTGTGCATCACGGACACGACGGAGGGCACTCGCTAGATGACCCATGCACAAAGCAGGGAGCCCGAAGCGCACACGACGAGAACCACGGTACAGAACGCGGGCTGGCTGCTCGTACAGCGCGGCGTGCACATCGCCGGTGGATTCCTGTTCGCTATTTTGATCCCGCGGATGATGGGGCCCGAGATCTATGGGCGCTATGCACTGGTTACATCACTGGCGGCGCTGATCACGCTGGTCAGTGCGCTGGGACTGCGCCAGGTGGTCGGTCGATACGTATTCCCGTTCTTCGTCGCTGGAGACACGGAAAGCACACGCCGTCTCCTCGGCAACTTGCTCACGATCAGTCTGGTGAGTGGCTTTCTAGGAGCGCTGTTCTATTGGGTCGTGACGGTCCGCTGGCTTCCGGAGTTGGACCCGCTCGTCCTGACCGTACTCGCCTGTTACGTGTTCGTCCAGGCGTTGGGCAACTACGTATTCACCTCGTTCCTTGGCTTCAACCAGGCGGCGCGTTGGGGCCTGAAGAACATTCTGAGTGCATGGTTGTTCCTGGTATTCTTGCCGCTCGGCTTCCACTTCTGGGGCCTGGTGGGCGCCTGCGCCGGGCTCCTCTTGACCGAGTGTACAGTGCTGGGAATGGGCGTGTGGTGGATCCGCGGGTACTACCGCGGTGTACGCCTCCGCTTGGAGTTTACGTACGTATGGCCGTATCTGCAGTTCGGGTTGGTTTTTTTTCTGAGCGATGTGCTGTCGCTCTCGACCCGACGCAGTGGAGAGATCATGGTCCGGTTGGTCTCCGGTGATTACAGTCAGGTCGGATACTACGGCGTCGCGATCAACGTATACGTCATCGTCCAGACGCTCATGCCACAACTCGTGCTCGCCTTCGTGCCGTTGTTGACATCCCTGTCGTTGCGCGGAGAAACGGACAAAGTGGCACGCTGGAGCGAACGGGTGCTCAAGGGGATGACCATTTTCAGTGTCGCGTTGCTGTTCGGTGTGCTCCTGCTCGGCGGCGATCTCGTCCCGCTCGTATTTGGCGCTTCTTACAGCTCGGTCACCAGCGATTTGATTCCGCTGACCGCTGCACTCTCCTTTGCAGCACTGCTGAGCATTGGACTGCTCATGGCGACGGTCTTCGAACGACCACGGCTGGCCCTGATCGGGGCCGGAATCAGCCTGGCGACATTCTGGACACTAGGCGTGGTGCTCACACGCCCGCTCGGCGCACTCGGCACGTGTATCGGCATGTTATGTGCGGTGGCGGCATACGCATGTTACATCACGTGGCAGGCGCAGAAATTCGTACGTTATTCGCTCAGAGAGTGGCTGTTGGCATGCGGGTTGAGCATATTTTTCCTGCCCCTCGTCTGGTTGAAATCGTCATTGAGCGGCAACGCCGTCCTGTATCTGGCTTTCCTGGGAGGCTATGCCGGTATTCTACTTCTTTCGCGCGTCGTCACGTGGACAGAACTCCTGTCCTTGTGGCAGATCCTGAGACCGGCGCGTGCCTCCGCACCAGGCGAGAGCATCTCATAAGCGCAGTCGATCACCACACAACTCCAGCGCAGCACTCAGTCTGCATCCGGAAGTGTTTTCCTGCGGGATTTCCTCCGCCGCCGCAAGGACAGCGAAGACGCAACTCCCTGTCCAAATTGAACGAGCCCGCCAAGACCTTTCTGGACGCCGTGACTGGCAGCGATGACAGCATCGGCCGCTTTTCGACTACCGGAAGTGATGGCCTTCCCGGCGGCCTTGCTCGTTTGTGTAACCGAGGGTGACGCCAACCAATGCGCGATCTTCCGCTCGTCTACACCGGTGATCGCACGCAGACCTTCCTTCCAGTCTTTCATCTGCTCCGGACCCAGACCGAAATAAGCGTGGGCACGCTGTCCGATGAGGTAAGTCGCGAGAACGTTGGTGCCGGCGGAAAGGGCAACACCGATTACCGGCAGCACCCTGGCGAGCCATTTCTGCGCCATCCGCTCGCTGACCTCGACGGAGACCTTCCCGCCGGTCCGGGTGAGCAGTTGATTGGCTCCGGCACTGAGTCCGGTCACGAGCAGAATGGCGCGCTGCTTCTCCTCTTCGGTCAACAGCCGCCCATGCGCGGCGGCAATTTCCAACACGAGCTCGGCTTGCAGCCTGAACGCCACAGTGATGTCAGCCACAGCGCCCAGTGTCAACGCCGTCAGCGTGCCGATCCCCGGCACGAGTGCCGTGCCGGATGTAGCAGCGCCAACTGCGCCGCTTTGCTGACACTTCTTTTTGATCAGAATGCGGACGAGTTCATCGGTAGACGCCCCAGGATGGCTGTCACGCAGGTCTGCCACGCGGGCAATCGCCGGGCCCTGGTCCACGGAACTGAGAACATTACTGATCGCGGAGGCCAGGTCCAGGACGGATGTCCCGGGAGACAGCGATCGTCCTGTCGCACGTTCCCGATCGTCTCCACCCTCAGTTGGCACGTCTTCACGCTGTTCGTGCATTTCACATCAATCCTGTGACCAGAGAAAGCAAGACTCCGCCAGCCATGACACTGCCCAATTGTCCGGCGGTGTTGGCGCCCATCGCGTGCATCAGAATGAAGTTCTCGAAATCCTCTTCCTGCGCGATGCGGGCCGCCAGCCGTCCCGCCATCGGAAACGCGCTGATGCCGGCTGCGCCGATCAGCGGGTTGATTGAACCTCTGCTGAGAGCAGACATCAGCTTCCCAAACGCGAGACCGGCGACGGTATCCAGGACAAATGCAAGCAACCCCAAGACGAGTATCCCAATTGTTTGCCAATTCAGGAAAGACGCCGCGCCCATCGTCGAACCGATGGTCAAGCCCAGGAACAGCGTGGCGATGTTGATGATTTCGTTCTGTGCCGCCTGGTTCAGGCGCTCGACGACCCGGCTCTCGCGCAGCAAGTTGCCCAACATGAGCATGCTGATCAGCGGTGTCGCCGCAGGGACCAACAGCCCGATCAGCAACGTCGACACGATGGGAAACAGCACCAGTGCCTTGCGCGAGACAGGTCGAGGAGCATACTCCATGCGGATGAGACGTTCCTTTTTTGTCGTCATCAGCTTCATGATCGGCGGCTGAATGATCGGGATGAGGCTCATGTAGGAGTACGCCGCAACAGCGATGGGGGCCAGAATCTCCGGCGCCAAAATGGTCGCGACGAAGATGGACGTCGGGCCATCGATCGCTCCAATCACGCCGATCGTGGCGGCCTGGTTTAGCGGAAATCCCAGCAGTGTCGCCAGAATCAATGTCCCGAAGATTCCGAATTGGCCGGCTGCACCCAGCAGCACCATCTTGGGCTGGGACAGCAGCGGACTGAAATCGATCATCGCGCCCACGCCGATGAAAATCAACAGCGGGAACAGCTCGGTCTCGATCCCAGCCCGGTACAGCACGCCAAACAGGCCATGCTCCGTCTCCATGCCAGTCAACGGGATATTGGCCAGGATGCAGCCAAACCCGATGGGGAGCAAAAGAACAGGCTCATATTCCTTGATTACAGCCAGTGCCACCAGGATACCGCCGACCACGAGCATGATGGCATTGCCCAGTGTGAAATGTGTAAAACCCTGAAGCAGTTCAGGAACGAGTTGAGATAAATCCATGCAACGGTCTCCTGCCGTAGGGAATCATCCTGAGATGGGCCGAGTCAATCAGCATACTCCATCAGCAGTTGGTGGTGTTTGACGTTTTCCCCTTCCGATACGTGAATACGCGCGATGTTTCCGGGGCGCGAAGCGCGGATCGGGCTTTCCATCTTCATGGCATCGAGCACACACAATTCCTGACCGACCATAACCGCATCGCCGGGCTTGACGGATATCGCAACGACCGTGCCGGGAATAGGCGCCAGAACCGATTGCGAGCGGTTTTTGCCCACCGAACCCGTGCCGGTAGCGAGGTCATAGTCGATCTCGCCGGGCAATGGTGTCATCACGGATGGCCGCGGCGTCACATCGACTGGCAGGGCCGGCGCGATATCCTGATGGGCTGTTGCGTTCGCCGGAGAAACGGGTGTTGTCTCGGGCCAGACCTCGAAACGCTCGCCGTTAACGATGGCAATGACCGGGCGAGCCGACGGGTCATCTACTTCCACTTCGAATGCTTCACCTTCAACCGTTATTCTGTATTTCATCGTGTTCGACCTCGTGGTTCGATTTGTCCGGCGCGTAGAACAGCCTGCCACGGACTGATTGTCTGTCCAGCCTGGGGAACGAAACTGTGCCCCGGCTGCGCGCCGCGCTGTGCAAGCGCCACAGCCACTGCTGTGACTGCCACGCGCCGCTTGAGTTCACGTGCGGAAACGGGCTGCTCTTCACCCACCACCGGCGGCACACTGATAGATGGGGCAGGAATTTTGTCCCTGGTGACCCGCACCAGCAATGCGATCCCTCCCCACAACAACAGGATAGTCGCAAACACCAGCCCCATGCCGATGGCGGAAATCTGTAGAGCGAGGCTCAAGTTGTCCAGCATAGCAGGGCGATCTCCTCTCAGACGGGCATATTGCCGTGTTTGCGCGGCAGACGCACCGCATATTTGTTACGCAATGTCTTCAGCGCAGCGATTAGCTTTGGCCGAGTCTCGCGCGGCTCGATGATATCGTCCACATAGCCCATGCTGGCAGCGTGATAGGGGTTGTTGAAACGGGCACGGTATTCCTCGACCAAACGCTTTTCCTCTGCTTCAGGATCATCCGCCACGGCAATCTGTTCTCCGTAGAGGACGCTGACCGCCCCTTCCGCGCCCATCACGGCAACCTCCGCGCTGGGCCAGGCGTAGTTCAGGTCCGTGCCAAGATATTTGCTGCTCATGGCGATGTACGCGCCGCCATAGGCACGCCGGGTGATGATCGAGATCTTGGGGACAGTGGCCTCGGAATAAGCGTACAGGATTTTGGCCGCATGGCGGATGACGCCCCGGTGTTCCTGGTCGACCCCGGGCAAGAACCCCGGCGAATCGACAAAAGTCAGCAACGGAATATTGAAGCAATCACAGAAGCGCACGAAACGGGCGATCTTGTCCGCGGCATCCAGATCGAGCACACCGGTCATCATGCTCGGTTCCTGTGCGATCAGGCCCACGCTGTACCCGTCGAGACGGCCCAGACCGACGATGACGTTCTGTGCCCAACCCGGCTGTTGCTCGAGAAACGAGTCCAGGTCGATAATCCGCTCAATCACCTCGTGCATGCTGTATGGCTTCGTCGCATCCAGCGGCACCATGGCGTTCAGCGCGTCCTCCATACGGTTGGGTTGATCGGTTGGCTGCACGTATGGTGGGTTCTCAAGGTGGTTCGCCGGCAGGTAACTCAGGAGACGCCGGCACAACTGGAGCGCGTCTTGTTCCGTCGAGGCCGTCAGGTGCGCCGTACCGCTGAGCTCCGAATGCACCGCAGCTCCACCCAGGTCTTCGATCCCGATCTCTTCCCCTGTGACCGCTTTGATGACATCTGGCGCAGTCAGGAACATGAAGGACTGCCGTTCGACCATGATGATGCAATCCGTCAGCGCAGGCGAATAGGCGGCGCCACCGACACACGGGCCCAGAACCAGGCTGATCTGCGGCATGATCCCTGAGTATTGCGCATTGCGCCGGAAGATATCAGCGTATCCCCCCAACGTCTTGACCCCCTGCTGGATGCGCGCACCCCCCGAATCGATCAAGCCGACCACCGGCGTCCCGCTGTGCGCCGCCAAATCCAACACCTGGCAGATTCGCCGGCTGTGCATTTCACTGAGGGTCCCACCGTGAATGGTGAAATCCTGCGCGTAGACGTACACCGGGCGTCCGTCGATTTCGCCCTGCCCACTCACGACACCCTCGCCCAAATACTCCTCGGTGTCGATCTCGCACTCGCCACGCTGATCGACAACGAATCGATCCAATTCGTGGAACGTGTCTCGATCGAGCAGTTGCTCGATCCGTTCACGAGCGGTCAGCTTACCTCTGGCGTGCTGTCTGACGATGCGGGCGGGGCCGCCTCCCCCAAGGGATTTCTCACGCATAGCGCGCAATCTGAGAATTCGCGGATCTTGTACATCCATCTTTGTCCTCGCTGATGCTTTGTCTGGTGAAGTTTCGCCAAAATCGAACTGCTTGTGCATTCTATATCAATTGGGAATTGAGCGCAAGTGCCTGCCCCGATGGAGACTTCCAGGATCTGTGGGCAGGTCTGGACGGGCAAAAAAGAGAAGGGTTCCTGGCAAACTGTGCCAATCTGCAGAATGTCAACCGCCGGGCAAGGCGGAACCGCCCTGCGGGCCGTACATCGTGCGAGCAGCCCAATCCGGCGGCAGGGCGTGTCACCTCTGCCGCCGGATTGTGGACGCAACAGACAAGCCCTCTCTCTCAAAGCGCGGAGAGGACGCGGTCAATCGCAATGCTTATTTCACATCCAGCCGCGCACGTCCCCAATCGTTGCCGGCCGACGAGTCTGCCAGTTTGACCGGGTTGCCGCCGTCGGCATCCATCGCCCAGATTCCCCAGGAGCCACCCCGTGCGGAACGGAACACGATCCCACTGCTATCCGGCAGCCAGACCGGCATGGCATCGATGTTGGGGTCGGTGGTGAGCTGCGTGTTTCCGCTGCCATCTGCGTTGACCACCCAGATGTCCCAATCGCCACTGCGCTGGCTGGAATAGGCAATCAGATCGCCTGAGGAGGACCAGGCGGGCATCGCATCGCTTCCTTCCATAGTGAGCCGCCATTTGTTGCTGCCATCGCGGTTCATAATGTACAGACCGCAATCGCCACCAACACAGGACTTGGTCACCAACCGCTCGCCGTCCGGAGAGAAACTGGCCTGTTCACCGGGTCCGATGTCCGTCCACTTACCCTCTCTTCCATCATAGATGCCTAAGCGCCTGTTTCCGGTGCCAGCAACGATACTGGTCAGTGCGATGTACCGGCCCGGGGAAGACCAATCCAGGTAGGAGGCAGAGCCTTCGTTCCAGATCTGTTTCACGTTGCTGCCATCCGCATCCATCGTATAGATGCCGCTACCCCCTCTGGGATTGCCATCCCAACCGGAAAAGATGATACTCGTCCCATCCGGTGACCACGATGGGTCGCTGGCATGATCGGCGTTCGTCAACGGGGCTTTGCCGCTACCGTCCACATTCATGACCCACAGGCTGGGCACATCACCATCGAACTGGGTGAAGACGATCTTGCCCTGCGCCGATCTGCCGCGAGGTTCGGGGGTGGGTGGGGACAGCGGTGCCGGCGTGTCTGCGGGCACCTGCAGCGTGGGCTGCTCCAACTGCATCGGCGTCACCTGTGGGATCGAGAGCGTGGGCTGTTCCAGCTGCATCGGCGTTACCTGTGGGATCGAGAGCGTGGGCTG
>CAZPTF010000017.1:0-11083 GCA_964589015.1 uncultured Anaerolineae bacterium | reverse complement strand
ACCAATGGGACCGAGAGCGTGGGCTGTTCCAACTGCATCGGCGTCCCCAGCTCGAGAATAGCAGGTGTTGCGAGCGCCACGGGGCCGCCTTCGCCAACACTGAAGGTCCCCTCCCGGATCACTTGCCCGCCGATCAGCAACTTCGCACCGTATTCACCCGCCGGAAACCCAGCGGAGTTCGATAACACGACTGATGCACCGGTCCCCTGCGGGCCCAGGTCCCAGGCGTAGACCTCAGAAAACACTTCCATGTCGTTCATATACCACGACACCGTATATTCGATTCCGTCCGTCATGCCGCTGTAAGCAAAGACGGCGTGAACGGCGGTGACCCCAGCCGGGAACGAGTTTGCGGGGCGAATCGGCTGCCCGTTAGCATCCACGTCCTCGGCAAACACGAGGGGACCGAACTGCGGACCAGCGACTGTTGCGGTCGTCGGCACAGGTGCCTGTTCCGTCGGGCGGCCAATTCCCAGGAAACCGACGCCTCCACCTGTCTGCTGCCCGCCACCCTCGACGGCAGCCGTAGCCGGTGCCCGTCCGGTGGTGATCGAAGACAACAACGCACCGACAGTGTTCTTGTCGTCCTCAGCGAATACGGTGAAAGTGGCTCTGACCAATTTCTTGTCACTGAAGGGGAACACCACGACGACGAGCGGAATCGTGAGGCCCAACTGAGGCTCGGTGGTTTCCAGCGCGAAGAACAGGCCGAAGACACCGCGGAACCAGCGTCCCGTCTCCGTCAGCTTCATGCCCGGTTGGTCCACCAAACCCTGCACGACGCCCTGTCCGATCAGATCGAGTGCCAACCAGTTATCGAAGGGAATGGGCATTTGATTATCTTCGACTACAACGTTCAGCGTACTGAACGTACCCCACTCGAAATCCACCTCTCCCGGGACGCTGGACTTGACCGTCCACTCGGCCGGGCGTTTCAACCACCAGGCGCCGCCGGTGTCTTCGTACACTGTCCAGGTATCCGGGACCTCGAGAGGGATCGGAGTTGTGTAAGCTCCGCCCGATTGTTGTGCATATACAGTCGCTGCAGCGGGAAGGAATCCCGTACAGAGCAGGCTGACAATTACCAACAGGTAGACTACGTTCTTCATGACATTCCTCCTCTCTTGACCATACGCGATTCAACGTTCACCACAGAAGCGGTTGCAGTAACCCAGTCTGACTTTGACAGGCCCGACAGCTGGCAGCCGTCTAATACCCATAGCCGTACGGACCGGACTCGGGGCGGTGTGGCATCAGGATAATGCAGGTATCGGCAAGTACGGTGTCGCCGTTCACCGTGATAGACAATTGATAATTTCCAGGGTCCAGCGCCGCAGCGTCAGGCCGCACTGCCCATTGCCAGGCAGATCCGGCTGTTTGTTTGAAAGTATCCTCACCTCCACTGAAGAACTGACCGTTGTGCGACCATTCGTAATGGAATGTGTCACCAACTTGCACATCCTGATAGGACCAGTAGCCATATAGCGCATTCGCACCATACTCGAATTGCCACCCCGGATTGATCGGGGTTTGCGTGCCGCTGTCAAAGAGCGTGCTGAATACCAGCGGACCGAAGGCCGGCCGGGAAACAGCGTCCGGAGACGACTGCGACTCGACACCGTCACCCTCGATGATAGCCTGCCTGGCTATGACTGTACGGCCATTCACCGTCACGTAGAATTGGTACAGGCCCGGTTGCAGCGGTGTGCCATCATCGTGAAATATCCACTGCCAGGCGTACCCATGCTCCGCTCCAAATGTCCCCGGGCCGCCGTGGAATCGCTCGCCGTTGTGATACCAGGCATAGTCAAACGTATCTTCCGCTCGCACGCCGCTATAGGGCCAATAGGCATAGAGCCGGGTGACGGTCCCACGAAAGGCCGAGCCCGGATCGACCGGTTTCTGCGCGTCGTCATCGAAATCAGTGGCGAAAGCCACCGGCCCGAAGAACGGGCTCTCACTCACGACCGTGCAATAGTTGTCGCGCAGAGGGACCTCCTGCCCGCCTGTTTCCAGCACGAACTGGTAGCGTCCCGGGGGCAGTGGTTCCCCACTCGCGTAGTAGATCGATGTCCAAGAGAAATCGGCAGACGTTGTGAAATGGCCCTCGCCGGATGTGAGCAGCTCGCCATTCAGCAGCCATTTGTACGTATATGTGCTGTCCGGGGGCTGACCGCTGAAAGGCCAGTACACGTAGAGCCGGGTGATGCCGTAGGGAAGCTGCCACGCCGTGTTATATGGCTGCAAGGAGCGTTCGTCGAAATTACTGCCCATCGTGACGTAGGTGAAAGCCGGTTCGCTGACACCCTCCACATACGCGCCGCTGATCAGGCATTGCTCGTGGATGACCACCTGACCGTCTACGCGAACGACGAACTCGTAGATTCCCGGGCGTAAGGGCCAGCCGCTTTGCTGTGCATACTTCTGCCATGCGTAGCCCAGGGCACTGCGGAACGTGTCGTCCCCACTGGAAAGCAATGTCCCGTTACGGTACCATTCAAAAGTGTAGGACTGACCGACGCGGACCCCGGAGTAGGCCCAGTAGGCGAAAACGCTGGATGTCTGGGCAGGGAAAATACTGTTCACATCTACGGGTTGCCGCGTGTCTTGGTCGAAAGCGCTGCTGAAGAGCACTGGTCCAAAGAGCGGTGGTAGAAGAGGTTCGATCTCGCGCGGAGCAGACTGCACCAGTTGTGCGCTCAGGAGAGCCAGGATCAGAGTGCCTATTACCCACATTCCGCGAAGCTGCTTGCCACCCATACAGCTCTCCTGTGTCCAACCGCTGATATTGCCACATACTGCAGCACGATAACGAGAAGAAACTAAAGGGAATGGTGACATGTCTACCGAGCGCGACCGGTCGCGAAGCACCCTGTGTCGACTGCCAGGTATTATACCCCAAGCGTACGGTGAATGCCAATTCGAGCTATGCGCTGGGTGTTTTCAGGATTGTGAGGCTATTGAATTCTCTTCAACGTGACAAGCACGCTGGAGGGCACATCCGCTGTGCCAAACGGTGCCAATCTACCACGATTCGGTCCGGCGTGGGATCTGCCGAGGAACGTCAGGCCCGGCGCAGCGATGATGGTGTCAGAGATTTGACAGGGTGAGGAAAGTGTGGTAAAAAGAATGCAGTAGAATATGCGGACAAAGACTGAGATCGGGAATAGTACCTTGTGTAGCGACGTGCAGAGAGCCGGTGGTTGGTGAGAAACCGGTACGAGCGCCAGAAGCGAATGGCCCCGTGAGTCGTAACTCGAACGGCCACAAGGCTCAGTAGACGTTACCGGAGACTCCACCGTTAGCTGGGAGCCGGGTATCCGGCAGAAAATCCATGTGGATTGCCTGTCGTGTATCTGTAGAGTGAGGCTGGCTTGTTGTGCATATCGACCTATGTTTCACACATAGTTTTTTTTGTTTCCACCGCACATCGAGCTGACCTAAGCAAGGTGGTACCACGGGAGCGAATCGAGACCTCTCGTCCTTGGTGACGAGAGGTCTTTTTTGTTGTCAGATGTCGTCAGAACGGGGAAGGAGGGAAGTGAGGATGTATCAACCCACTTTGGAACGAATGGAAGAACTGGCATCGCAGGGTAACATGATCCCGGTGTACCGCGAGTTAGCGGCGGACCTGGAGACACCGGTCAGTGTGTACCTGAAACTGCAGGATGAAGGTCCGAGTTTCTTGCTGGAATCCGTCACCGGTGGTGAGACGATCGCGCGCTATTCGTTCATCGGCGTACGCCCCCAGGTGCTGTTTAGCAGCCGGAACGGTTCCGTCTTCATCAGCCGGGGAGGCGACAGCCGGACGGTAACGCTGACGCCCGACCTGGACCCGCTGGAGGTGCTGAAGCAGGAGATGGCAGCTTATGCCCCGGTGAGATTGCCGGAACTTCCGCCCTTCATCGGTGGGGCGGTCGGTTACCTGGCGTACGACATGGTCCGCTACTTCGAGCACCTTCCTGACACTGCGGTAGACGAGCAGGATGTCCCCGACGCAGCCTTGATGTTCGCAGACACCGTGGTCGTCTTCGACCACGTACGTCACCGCCTACTGATCGTCTCGAACGCCAATCTGGAACGGGACACCCCCCAGGCTGCATACCGGCGCGCGACAGCCCGTATCGAAGAGATCGTCGCCCGTCTCCGCGCACCGTTGCCGGAACTGCCGCCAACGGTCGCCGACTGCCACGGCAATGGTGAGTTCGTCTCCAATGTCACGCAAGCGGAGTATGAGGCAAGGGTTCTGAAGGCCAAAGAATACATCACCGCTGGAGACATCTTCCAGGTGGTTCCGTCACAGCGCTTGGCGCGCCGGACCGTGGCCCACCCGTTCAATATCTACCGGACACTGCGCGGCCTGAACCCATCGCCGTATATGGTCTTCCTGCGCTTCCCCGGTGGGTTCAATGCACCCCCGCTGCACATCATCGCCGCCAGCCCCGAAATGCACGTGCGCTACGATCCCACGAGCAACACGGCGGAATTGCGCCCAATCGCCGGAACCCGGCGACGCGGCACCTCTAAGGCCGAAGACGACGCCCTGGCGACCGAGCTGCTGGCGGACGAAAAAGAACGGGCGGAGCACGTCATGCTGGTCGATTTGGGCCGAAACGACCTGGGGCGGGTGTGCGAGTACGGTACGGTCCACCTGAAGGAGTCCTTCGTCATCGAACGATATTCCCACGTGATGCACATCGTCTCGCACGTGCAGGGCAAGCTCCAGGCGGGGCAAGATGCGTTGGGCCTGCTGCGCGCCACGTTCCCGGCGGGGACCGTCACCGGCGCGCCGAAGGTGCGCGCGATGGAGATCATCGAGGAATTGGAGGGTACCCGGCGCGGACCGTATGCAGGCGCCATCCTGTACATGGGTTACAACGGGAGCCTGGACTCGTGCATCACTATCCGTACGATCTGGATGAAGGGGAACACCGCCTACATTCAATCCGGGGGAGGGGTTGTCGCCGACAGCGACCCCACGCTGGAATACCAGGAAACGCTGCACAAAGCCAGGGCGCTGTCCGCTGCCGTCACCCTGGCCGAGCAGAGTGAACAGCAAAAGGAGGGTTGAACATGATTCTGGTGATCGATAACTACGATTCGTTTACCTATAATCTGGTGCAATATCTGGGGGAACTGGGCTGCGAGATCCAAGTGGCGCGGAACGACGCCATAAGTATCGAGACGATCGAAAGCCTCGCGCCAACGCACATCGTCATCTCCCCCGGGCCGGGCACTCCGGACGATGCGGGTATCTCGCTGTCGGTGATCGCACATTTCCACCGCACGATCCCCATTCTCGGCATCTGTCTGGGCCATCAGGCCATCGGGCAGGCATTCGGAGCCGAAGTGTGCGGAGCCACGCGTCTGATGCACGGGAAGATCTCGCCCATCCACCACGATGGGAAGGGCATCTTCAGCGGCGTTCCATCGCCGTTCACCGGCATGCGCTACCATTCCCTGATGGTTGCCGAACCGTTGCCCGACGATCTGGCAATCTCCGCCCGCACGCCAGAGGGAGAACTGATGGCCTTACACCATGTGGCGTACCCCACGATCGGTCTGCAGTTCCATCCCGAGTCTATCCTGACCGAACACGGGCACAAGCTGCTGCACAATTTCCTGTCCATCGAGAAGCAACAGTGTCAGGATACCGGTCCGGTCTTCGTTTCGCCGCTCGATTCCTCTCCCGACAGCGACCTGACCATCCAGGCGGCAATTGCCCAATTGCTCGCCGGCAAAGACCTCAACGAAGCGGAGGCTGAAGTCGTGATGGTGCAGATCATGAACGGCGAGGCCACGCCTGCACAAATCGGAGCGTATCTCACAGCCTTGCGTATGAAAGGTGAAACCGTCGAGGAGATCGCCGGGAGCGCACGGGCGATGCGCCGTTCGGCGGTTCCAGTCCGCCCGACACGGCACGAGGCCCTGGTCGATACGTGTGGCACCGGCGGCGACGGAATCGGGACGTTCAACATCAGCACAACCGCGGCTTTCGTCGTCGCCGGAGCAGGGCAACCCGTCGCCAAACACGGCAACCGCTCCATCTCGAGCAAGAGTGGTAGCGCCGACGTGCTGCAAGCGCTCGGCGTCAACCTGGAGCTCACCCCGAAGGCGGTCGCGGGAGCCATCGACGCGGTAGGGATCGGCTTCCTGTTCGCGCCCAAGCTCCATCCGGCGATGAAGCACGCGATCGGCCCACGCCGCGAGCTGGGCGTACGCACGCTATTCAACGTACTGGGACCGTTGACCAACCCGGCAGGCGCGCAGTGCCAGTTGCTCGGCGTGTACGACGCCCGGCTGACGGAGCCGTTGGCCTGCGTGTTGAACAACCTCGGCAGCCAGGGGGCATTTGTCGTCCACGGGCATGGAGGCATGGACGAGCTGACAACGACCGGCCCGAACCGGGTCAGCGCACTCGAAGCGGGCCAGGTCAGGACTTACACCGTCGAGCCCGAAACGCTGGGTTTCGATTTGGCTGAGCTAGCGGAGCTGTCAGGAGGCGACGCGTTCGAGAACGCACGCATCACCAGGAGCATTCTCGAAGGGCAACTGGGGGGAGCCAAGCGCGACACAGTGGTTCTCAACGCCGCGGCAGCGCTCGTTGCCGCCGGAAAAGCGCCCGGCCTGAAAGAAGGGATCGAGCTAGCGCAGGAGAGCATCGACTCAGGGAACGCGGTGCGGACGCTTGACCACCTGATCGACTACTCACAACAGCATGGCACGCCATGAGCAGCTCAATGCAGCGGACTCAGAAGTCAAGCCCGGGCAATATGCGCAGGCAGGTGTTGCATGGCTCCATGCGGGGTATACCCACAACAGGCAGGGGCTGCCAACTTCATAGGACTGGACTCCGGAGGTACCCGACATGACGATTCTGGACGAGATCATCCTGTACCAGCGGGCCGAAGCGTTGCCCAAGCAGAAAGAACGCATCAGCCCGAGCGAGATGCGGGCACGGGCGCTGGCATCCCCACCACCGCGAGATTTCACCGCCCTGCTGAGGCGCGAGGGGGAGGTCGCGGTCATTGCCGAGGTCAAAAGAGCCTCGCCCAGCAAGGGGTTGCTCTGTCCCGATTTCGACCCGCTCCGCCTGGCTGAGGCATACGCGCAGAACGGTGCGACCGGAATCAGCGTGTTGACGGAAGCACGTTACTTCCAGGGGAGCCTCGACTATCTGGCGCAGATCGCCCACTTCAGGGAAACAAGCGGTATTCCGTTCGGCATCCTGCGCAAGGATTTCGTGATCGACGCTTACCAGGTATACGAAGCCCGTGCCGCCGGTGCCGATGCGCTCCTGTTGATCGTCGCCGCGCTGTCCGACACCGCGCTCGCCGAGCTGCTGGCGCTGACCCACACGCTGGGCATGCAGGCCCTGCTGGAAGCACACGATCGCGGGGAAGTCGAGCGGGCGCTCGCCTGCAAGCCCCGCTTGGTCGGTGTGAACAACCGGAACCTGCACGACTTCTCCGTGAACCTGGACACGTGTCTGGCGTTGCGGCCCGCTGTCCCCGCCGAGGTGTTTTTCGTGGCAGAAAGCGGTATACACTCTCGTGCGGATGTCGAGCGACTCGGTGCCGCGGGCATCGACGCCGTCTTGGTCGGGGAATCGCTCGTCACCGCGCAAGATCCGGGAGCACAAGTCAGGATGCTGGCAGGGATCCGGCGTGAACAGGCAGGTGGCTCATGACGAAAATCAAAATCTGTGGCTTGACGAACCTGGAAGACGCCCATTTCGCCGCCCACGCAGGGGCCGACCTGCTAGGGTTCGTGTTTTATCCCAAGAGCCCGCGCTACATCGAACCGCTCACCGCACGCACCGTCATTCGTGAGCTTAAGCGGGAATTCCCTACGGTGCTCTGTGTCGGATTGTTCGTGGACGAACCGGTCGATCTGGTTCGCAGTGTTCTCGACACCTGTACGCTGGACGTGGCTCAATTGCACGGCCACGAGCCGCCAGCCGTTGTCTCCGCCCTCGGCGGAAGGGCATTTCGGGCGATCCGGCCCAGGTCCGCCGCAGAGGCAGACGACGCCCTGGCGGATTTCGGCGTGCGCACCTCGCCGCCCGACCTGCTCGTCGATACCTACAGCGCACACAAACCGGGAGGCACAGGTGAAATCGGAGATTGGGAGCTGGCGGCCCATGTGGCCAGCCAGCGGAACATCCTGCTGGCCGGCGGTCTGACGCCACAGAACGTGGCTGCGGCCATCCAGCGGGTACACCCGTGGGGTGTGGACGTCAGTAGCGGTGTCGAAAGTGAGCCCGGGCGGAAATCCCACCAGGCCATCGCCGCATTCATCGCCGCCGTCCAAAAGGTGATGAATGGCAAAAACTCGAACAGGTGATCCTGTTCTACGCGAAGGAGGAAACATCATGACCACTCAAGTTGTCCTGGAGAGCCACGGCAAATTCGGCCCCTACGGAGGACAATTCGTTCCGGAGACACTGATGCCCGCCCTGCACGAACTCGAAGAGGCATATCGGGACGCAATGTCAGACCCCGCGTTTCGACAGGAGCTGGACGATCTACTCGACACCTATGTGGGGCGTCCCACGCCACTGACCTACGCCCGCCGCCTGACGGAACACCTGGGTGGGGCGAAAATCTACCTGAAACGCGAAGATCTGACCCACTCTGGCGCGCACAAGATCAACAATGCGCTGGGGCAGGCCCTGTTGGCACGGCGTATGGGCAAGCAGCGCATCGTCGCGGAAACGGGTGCCGGGCAACACGGCGTAGGCACCGCGACAGCCTGTGCGCTGCTGGGCCTGACGTGCATCGTCTACATGGGCACCGTGGACATCAAACGGCAAGAGCCAAACGTGTTCCGCATGAAGCTGCTTGGTGCAGAGGTCCGTCCGGTGGCGTCCGGCAGCCAGACGCTCAAAGACGCTGTCAACGAGGCGATCCGTGACTGGGTGGCCCACGTCGATGACACCTACTACCTGCTCGGTTCGGCGCTCGGTCCCCACCCGTACCCAACTATCGTGCGCGATTTCCAGACCGTCATCGGGCGGGAAGCCCGTGCCCAGATTCTCGAAGCGGAAGACCGGCTGCCCGACGCGTTGGTCGCGTGTGTGGGCGGTGGGTCTAATGCGATCGGCTTATTTCATCCCTTCCTTGCGGATGAAGACGTTGCGATGATCGGAGTCGAGGCAGGTGGAGAGGGTGTGGAAACCGGCAAACACGCAGCCCGTTTCTCCGACACGCGACGCGGCAGGCCGGGCGTATTGCACGGCACCCGCTCCTTCGTGCTGCAGGATGACGATGGGCAGATACTGGAGACCCATTCGATCAGCGCTGGCCTCGATTACCCGTCAGTCGGGCCGGAACATGCGTTGCTCCGGGACCGTGGCCGGATCCGCTACACCTATGCCGTGGATTCGGAAGCGTTGGAGGCCTTCAACCTGCTTTGCCGGCTGGAAGGGATCATCCCGGCATTGGAATCGTCTCACGCCGTGGCCGAAGTGATCAAACTCGCGCCGCAGCTGGGCACAGAGCAGGTGATCGTCTGCAACTTGTCCGGGCGTGGCGACAAAGACCTCGATACAGTCATGCAAGCAAACGGAGGATGAATGATGTCTGGTTTGGAGCGAATTGCACGCGTATTTGAGCGCAACGAGACCGCCTTCATGCCTTATGCCGTGTTAGGTTATCCGACACGCGAGGGCGGACTGGAAGTAATACGGACGTTGGTAAAGGCAGGAGCCGACATTCTGGAGCTGGGAGTTCCTTTCAGCGATCCGCTGGCGGACGGCCCGGTGATTCAGGCGGCGACGCAGAAATCACTGGAAAACGGAACGACTCTGGCCGGCTGTATCGAGATGGTCCGGCAATTGCGTGCTGAGGGCATCGAGGTCCCCGCCCTGCTGATGGGTTATCTCAATCCGATGCTGGCCTATGGACTGGAAGAATTGGTCGATACCGCCACACTTGCCGGTGTTGACGGGTTCATCGTCCCCGACCTGCCTCCCGAAGAAGCGGAGGACTTCGACCGGTTGTGCACTGAGGCTGGGCTTGCGCTGATCTACTTCCTGGCGCCGACCAGCACCCCGGAGCGCATCGCGTGGGTCACGAACCATGCGCAGGGGTTCATCTACCTGGTTTCGGTCACCGGCGTGACGGGCGAAAGGCAGGGACTCCCCGCGTACCTCACCGCGCTGATCCGCCGGGTCCGTGCTGAGACGGGCGTACCGGTGGTCGTCGGATTCGGCATCGGCAACGCAGAACAGGCACGGCTGGTCGGTTCGGTGGCGGATGGCGTCGTGGTCGGCAGTGCGCTGGTGCGTCTTGCGGGCGAATCCCCGGCAGCGGTGGGCGCGCTGGCGACGGCGATCAAGGCAACGCTGCGGCCGTCCTGAGCGGGGCGCTCCGGCGGGGGCCGCCACTCCGACTCCACCCGTGGACGCTGCTGCTCCAAGCAGGCCCGCTCGGTGCCAGGGAGTGGACGCATTCCGAAAGAACACGGTCCGGCCATCCTCCATCGCGATGTGGAGGATGGCCGGACTGCCCGATTATCGGCCTGGCACGTTGGCGGTCACACCGACCCACCCAATCCCTTCTTGTTGACCACCGAGCGAGGCGTCTTGCCCTGGAAGAAATCCACCACATTGCGTGCGGTGTCCCGGCGCAATTGGACGATCGACTCGGCGGACCAGCTCGATGTGTGCGGAGTGATCAGCACATTGTCCAGTTGGAGGAACGGATCATCGGCTGCGGGAGGCTCCTGTTCCATGACATCCAACGCGGCACCGGCAATCTCCCCCTCCACCAGCGCACGATAAAGTGCAGTCTGATCCACGATGGGGCCTCGTGCCATGTTGATCAGGAACGCTGTGGGCTTCATCAGCGCGAGTTGTTCCGTTCCGATCAGATGGTGAGTTTCGGAATTCAGTGGACAGTGCAGCGTCACGTAGTCGGCGCGGCGCAGCAGCTCCACCAGGCTAACCAGCTCGCAGCCCGCGGCGTGCGCTTCGTCCGCCGTCACGTACGGATCGCTGCCCAGCACCTGCAACCCCAGGCACGCCTGGCTCCTACCCACTTTGTAAACGCCGAGTAATTTGCAAAATCGGCATTCTCGC
>CAZPTF010000016.1:9457-24263 GCA_964589015.1 uncultured Anaerolineae bacterium | reverse complement strand
TGCGCTAGCCTGGGGAGCACCCCGCGCGGACAACAGCAAGAGGCCGTCCCAAAAGCAGCGGGGGCCTCGAAATGCCGCAGCAGAGTTGGACGTGGGATCCGGGCACGTCGCAGCAGGCGGGGGGGCACCCATGTGCGCAGGCGGTCGTGCCGTCCACGAGTCCACCTCGACTGCGCGAAGAGGTACGCCGCTGCCTGTGTCCACACTGATTTGCCTCGGTATGTACTGCCGGGCGGGCAGATTCGGCTCGGCCGCGTCTGTCCGCATCCGTATCGTGTGTAGCGCTCCGCTGCAGAGGCATCATTCGCGGGTGGTTGGAGATCACGGCTTGCCTGACCGGCTATGCGCCGGTATCGATACCTGCCGGCTATTGAGACAGCCTCCCTCGCGTGATCTCATCCAGCACAACGCCACACCGCCCCGCCGGATCAGGCCTCCTGGAACACATTCAACTCGAGATCGTCGAAATAAGTATTGGTATTGTCGTCGAACAGACTGAACCCTTCCAGGAATACGGTGATGGTTGAGGCCAAGACCTGTCCGTTGGCCGTCATTTCCATCCAACGGCCCAGATCGGTGTACTGCGGAAACCAAACCACGGTCTGCGCGCTCGGATTCGTCCCTCCGGTGGGGTCCACCCCGACATGGACAGCACCTCCTCCCAGGATATGCAGATGACCGAACACCCGCAGCGCATAGTTGGTGCCGGGTGCCGCACTGAACTGGCGCAGAATGCCCGAGCGGAATGTCGCCTCTCCGGAGATCTTCTGTGACCACTCACCGCTGTGACGGCAAGTGAATTCGCCATCCAGCGTAGGTGCGCCCCACACGACATAGCCATGCCAATCCCTGGCGACATCGAAATTGACGTTCCCCGCGAATTTCCGTTCCCACGCCGGTAGATCGGGGACCTGATTGCGCGGCACTTTCTCCTCGAAGTCCTCGAAATAGGCCACAGGCACAACGTTGGTCGGGGCCACCGGCCCCGCCGGCCCAATTGGAGGCAACGGATCATTGGGACCCAGAACGCCCTGCAGCGGTGAAGACAGCCGGCCCGGTGCGACGTCATACGGATAAACCGCTGGGTTGATCACACGCGTTGGTGCCGGCAGAATGCGCGCGGGTTCATCCTTGCGATGGATTTGCATCTTCAACTGGACGGGCAGCTTCGCATGCGCGTAGCGATAGCCATGCACTTTGCTTCTCAGATCCACCATAAATTGGGGGTTGCCGAACGCCTGACTCGCGGATAGCAGTGAATGATCCGCAAAGGCCATCACCTGATCCATATCACCGGTATAGATTTGAACGAATGCCAGTCCCAAAACCAAAAGGGTGGCTGCTAATATCCAATACCTCATGATTGGCCTCCTCCGCCACGCATGCCGGAGATGTGATTCCACAGCGAAGCAGCTTGTTCACAAGAACCAAATGACATAAGTATTATAGCAGAAGAGCCTTTAGATTGCAATGGTACTCAAGTGGGGGTGCTGCCACCATTTCAGGTGCCTGGCGTCTCTCAAGGAGTTCACACGGATAGCGCCCACAAGTGCCGTACGGCTACACTTGAGGGCGCTGCATAGCTCCCCTGCGGGTCACGAACGCGCACGTCTCCCCCGGAGATTTCTCCACGCACGGTCGCAGCTCGCAGGCCACGCACTTTAACGGAGGTTCTGCGCGGGTACCGGCAACAGCTGTTCGATCGTACGCTCAGCGCGAGAGTTTTGCCCGCACTTCGCCGGTGAGGCGATCGATCATTTCCGCGACGAATGTGAAATCCGCACCCATAGCAACCCAGTTCGCGCCCCATTCGATGAACTGGACGACCTGATCGGTGTCGTGTCCAATAGATGTACCGGCAAGCAGGTCGGTCTTCGCCACCCGATTGAAGATCTTCTTCACTGCGGCCAAGACATCGGGATGCCCCGGATTTCCGACGTGACCCATCGAAGCAGCCAGGTCCGCCGGTCCGACAGCGATTCCATCCAACCCTGGCACCGCGATGATCTCATCCAGGTTGTTTACAGCCTCGATATGCTCGATCTGGACGATACACAAGACCGTCTGATCGGCCTCGTGGGCGAGCTCCGGACCACCGAACCGCCCGTAGTTGGACGGACGGCGTGGTGCCCATCCGCGGATGCCGGCTGGTGGATAACGACATGCAGCCACCGCCCGGCGCACTTCCTCCGCAGTCCTGATCATCGGCACAATCACCCCCGCCGGATCCATGTCCAGGATGGGTTTGATCAAAACCGGATCGTTCCAGGGCACCCGGATCAGTGCCGCCGTATCGGTTCCTTTGGTGGCAACAATGTGCGCCTGCACATCGGCCAGAGTCAACGGGCTGTGTTCCGTGTCTATCCACAAGAAGTCAGAGGAATCGCACAGCGCGTCCGTTACCGCCAGATCGCCAAACGTGACACACGTACCTAACAGCACTTGCCCACTTCGTATCCTGTCTCGGAACTTAGCTGCATTACTCATTTCGTCTCCCTCGATTAGACCAAAGATTTGTGAAGCAACGTCCATAATGTAACAAGAAGCACAATCCTTGTCAAGATGATTGACATTCTCGATGCGCTCTGATATGATCCGAGTTGCCGAACAGCGTACTACTACCGACAAGGATTGTCCAAGGAGGAAACAAGTGTCTCAAGAACTCATCGCAGCACTCTCAAGAATCGATTCTCCGACCGTTTCAAACGCCATAGAGTTTTTCAAAGTTCGTGACCCAACAACGGGATATGCGTCTATGGAACTTCATTGCCAGTATCCGCAGCTCAAACCGATGGTAGGTTACGCGGTGACCTGCACCGTCGATAGCACAACGCCGCTGCCAAAGGGCGTCAACGTGCAGCAGGAGTTGTTCGAGGTGATCCAGGCCGCACCCAAGCCGGCGGTGGTAGTCCTGCAGGATGTTGGCCCACAGCGTCTGCGCAGTTGCCATGCGGGCGATGTGCTCAGCACAATTTTCCAGAATCTCGGCGCCGTTGGACTGGTTACCGATGGCGGCGTACGCGACATTACGGGTATCGCCGAGCGGGCACCCGGGTTCCAGGTTTTCTCCAGCGGAATCGTCGTATCGCATGGAGTTCCCCGCTTCATCGAAATCGGCGTCACGGTCAATATCTGCGGCATGGCCGTGCAGCCAGGTGACCTGCTCCACGGCGATGCCAATGGCCTGCTGGTCATTCCCTCCGAGATTGCCGACCAGATAGCGACCCAGGCGCAGAAAGTCTGGGACAGAGAAAGCAAAATCGTGAACTATGCCAAAAGCGCTGAGTTCACGCTAGAAGGATTCAAAGAACTCGTCGCGCACTGAGCCACGTCATCCCGCTGTAGTGCCGCGATGATTCTCCGATTGGCGGTGGGAAAGGCATAGTGCTGCAGAACGCCGATCTTTTCCCACCGCCAATCCGCACATGCGCGACATTGCGGTTCTCCCGAGAGATAGCGACAGTGCATCACGTGCAGCGTCACCCTGAAGTGCGTGTAAGCGTGCTTCACCACCATGAACGCACGCACATCACCGATTTCCACATCCAGCTCTTCTCGCACTTCCCGGAGCAAAGTCGCCTCCAGCGTCTCGCCGTTTTCGACCTTGCCCCCGGGAAATTCCCACAGGCCACCAAGCAGACCGGAAGCGGGGCGCTTGGCAATCAGCACATAGCCATCCTTCCAGATCACCCCCACGGCGATGTCATAGTGAGGAACCGTGCCACGCGCCGTACGGACCGGCCGTTGTCCTTGCAAGCCCAGGTGCTCTGCCCGGCAATACTCCAACCACGGACAATTGCTACACAGTGGTGCTCGCGGTTTGCACACGAGTGAGCCCAGATCCATCAGTGCCTGGTTGAACTGACTGGCCTTTCCGGACGGCAGCATTCGCCGGGCAAGCTCCCACAATGTTCTACGCGTCGCACTTCGCGACGGATCCTGCCGGATATCGAAGACGCGGCACAAGACCCGAATTACGTTACCATCGACCACTGCCTCGTCCTGTCCATGCACGATACTGAGAAGCGCTCCCGCGGTATACGGGCCGATTCCCGGCAGGTCGAGCAGCTCTCGACGAGTGCCCGGTATTCGTCCACCATGTTTCTCGACGATCAATCGCGCCGCGGCATGCAGATTGCGGGCCCGTGCGTAGTATCCCAGTCCTTCCCACAGCTTGAGTACCTGATCCAGCGGTGCCGCGCTCAACGCGTGAAAGGAAGGGAAGGCTTCCAGGAAACGTCGATAATAGGGGATCACTGTACGGACCTGAGTCTGGTGGAGCATGACCTCGGAAATCCAGATGTGATAGGGGTCGGATGTGTTGCGCCACGGCATATCGCGCAGCAGTGGTTCGTGCCAATCGATGAGCAGCCGTGCCATATCCGGCCACCTGGAAGGTGGCGGATCCCAGACGGTCTCGTCGAAGAGCCGGGTCCTCATTGCCGCCATTCTTTGGGCAATAACGAACGGGCTTCAGCACGCGAGAAAAAGGTCCGGTACGCTGCAGTCTCCTCCAACAACGATTGCAGATCTTGATAGACTGCATCCAGATAATCAGCGGGCCTGCGCTCCGCCCTGTCCAGCATGAGCGTGTCGCCATCGTCGTGAATTACGGAGATGATGCCACGGGCCTCCAGCCAATCGATCCCCTTGCGTACTGTGATATTGCGATGTCCCAGCGCAGCGGCCAGCCGGCCGATCTCGCATCGTCCTCCACGCGAAGTCACATCGTATTTGACCAGACTCGTCAGCCTTTGCAGGAATTCCCGCGCGGAATCCAACCTGGCATTACGGTCGAACAAGACCAGGTGCTGGGGCGCGACGGCCTCGAGTACTTCGACCAGCTCCTGCGGTCCGGGTGGAATCGTCCATATCACCAAAACATCGGCCGGACGCACTTCATCGCGGTGATGAATGCCCTGCTCGGGAATCACATCCAGATCTCCTTCGCCCCACACCTCCACGGAACAGCCGGTAAACCCTGTCCGCACATCGTTCAAACGGTCGAGAGGACGATGCGCTGCGCGATGATCGATCACCGCGATGGCAGGTTCTGCGGATGACACGGAAATGCTGGTCTGACCCTCTATCGGGCGCATACTTTCCCAATGGAGCTGCACTTCCGGATAGTCGAGATAGTCACGAGTGTGCAAGGAGTAGGCCAAATCGAAGGGACCTTCCGGCAAATCCTGAACGGCGCCGTGCCACCACAGCACCGTAGCGGTCTGCCCAGCGTTATCCTCGATAGTCAACCGACGGTGCTTCTCCGACTGCCCGATTATGGAATGTCCGATGATCCTGACACCGCGCGTCGCCAGGTACACTGGAGGGTTGCCGGCACCAAAGGGTGCCAATTTCTCGATATGTGCCGCCAGATCGAGAGAAATATCCGCGAGCGTAATATACGCTGAGATATCCAGTGTGGGTTCCGGCAACTCCCGGCCCGCCATCTCTGCCACGGTCCGGCCCAAGCCCTCTCGAAAGGCGGGGATGTCACCGGCGGACAGCGACAGCCCTGCCGCCATCGGATGGCCGCCAAAGCGCTCAAGGAGATGTCGTTGCGCTGCGATGGCTTCTCTGATGTCCACGCCCGGCACGGAACGCGCCGAACCCCGTGCCATCCCATCGTTAGAAATGCTGATGATGAGCACTGGACGGTTGTAACGCTGCGCTAACCGGCCCGCGACGATACCGACGATCCCGCCGGGCCAGTTTGGATGGTCGACGACCAGAACCGGATCATTCAGCCAATCGCGATTGCGCTCGATCACGGCGATTGCCGCATCCATGACCTGGCTGCACAGAAGCTGCCTCTCCACGTTTAAGGCCTCCATCTCTGTGGCGATCATACGCGCACGGACCTGGTCAGTGGTAGTGAACAACTCGATAGCGGCGGTTGCTTCTGAGAGACGCCCAAGCGCGTTGAGACGCGGTGCCAGCCCGTAGCTGATCTGCTGTTCGGTTACGCTGCCGGGCCTGATGCCCGCTACATCCATCAACGTACGCAGACCGATGCGTTCGGCCCCGCGGATCACTTCGATACCCCGCTGAACCAGATAGCGAACATCCTTCTGCAGTACGGAGACGTCGGCGACCTGTCCCAGCGCGACCAGATCCAGCTCTCTGGACGCACGCTCCGGCTGTCCCTGCCGCGAGTACAACTCCTCGACCAACTTGTAGGCCGTGCCCACACCTGCCAGCTCGTGCAACGGGTGTTCCTCGGGCAGCAGCTTCGGGTTCACAAAGGCGCTGGCGCGCGGCAATTCCGGGCCGAGGTCGTGATGGTCGGTCACGATTACCTTGACGCCCTGTCCCCAGGCATAAGCGATAGCCTCGTAATCCGTCGAACCAGTATCACACGTGAGCAACACGCGCACACCCTTCGAGATGAGTCTCTGCAACGAAGCGACGTGCACTCCATGTGATTCGGTGAAACGATCCGGAATGTAGAAGTCGACGCGCCCGCCCAGGTCGCGCAGCGATTCGAGGAGCAGGGCGGTCGAAGTAACGCCATCCGCATCGAAATCGCCCCAAATTCCGATCAGGTCGCCGTTGCGCAACGTCTCCTCCAGACAATCCGCCGCTTCCACGACACCAGGCAGAACGCTTGGAGGAGCCGCTTGATAATAGTGCGGGTCGAGGAACCCCCGTGCTGCAGCTGGGGTCGTGATGCCACGCCTCATCAGTACGGAAGCCACCAATTCATTGCCATCAACCAGTTCCAGCAAATTCGGAGGGATTTGAACATCTTCAGGTTCCAGCCAGCGCGTCATCTCACCACCTTTGTCCGTCTAGTATGCGATCTCCGTCACGTTTTCCAGATCGATGTCCAGATCAGTCCAGTTGCTGTCAGCGTCCACTTCTTCTATTTCGTCGCTGTGCCCGGCCGCCATATCGCGCTCGCACAACGAACGATAAACGCAGAAGCGGCAGGCGCGCATATCATCGGTCAACGGGAAACCACCCGGCGCACGAGACGCGATCTCCGCAATAAGGCCGGCGAGGTAATCGCGATTCTCGGTATGCGCTGCCCCACGGTACTCCAGCACTGCGGATTGGTGCGGGAATTCGGGAAACCAGTATACCATCGATACCTGAACAGGCACGATGGTGGGCATGTTCAGTGCCCCGGCACCCGCTTCGACGACGACGTAGGGGTAAACACGGCTCTGCAGCCGGCGGGCCAGCCAGGTCGAAGCGGGGCGATGTGTGCCTGTTTTCCAATCCACAATGACCACCCGCTCCGCATCAGCGGTGAGCAGATCGTACTTGGCAACCAGGCGATACTCGCCGACGAAGGTACGCAGCGAAACTTCGGTCAGCCGGACTCTCGCCGGTAAGTCCTGCGGAGGGTTGTCCAGATAGGAACGCCACCAACGGAACAGCTCGTCGTCGCTGATGCTATCCCCGAGTGCCTCCAGCGGGATACCCACCGCAAGCTGGTGGACCAGCCGGTGAAATGCCATCCCCCGCCAGATTTGCCGCTCGTGCTCGATCACAGGCTGTGCCTGAACCGCTGGCCACGCTTGACGCAGAATGTAGCGCAGCTCAAAACGCCGCGGACAATCCACGTAATCCTGCAGGCTGGATTGGCTGAAGCTGAACTCAGCGGGCAAGGTGCTACTCATCACCGTCCCCCTCTCCATACTGCGGCAGTTCGGTCTTACCTGCGAGGAAGCCTTGCAGTCCAATGAACGGAACGGCCGGGTGGGATGGTCGCTGCGGATTCGAGCCCTTGTTCCACGTCACCACGAGCGCCTTACGTGCGCGCGTAATGCCTACGAACAGCAGACGCAGCCGTTCGGCGACGTAATCCAGCCGCGCCTGTTGCGTGGCCTCTCCCTCTTTATAGGGCATATCCTCCAAACCGGCCTCCAACTGGCGCAGGCATTCCGCCTCCAGATTCAGGCTGTCCCTGACAAACCACTTTTCGCCGATGTACTGGTCATAAGATTGCGCCGAAGGGAAATCGTAGTTGGAGACCGACATCAGATGCACGCGATCCCACTCGAGGCCCTTCGCCTTGTGCATCGTAGCGACGAGCACCTGACCGGGATATTTGTTCGGGTCGAACGCCGTGTCATCGGCACTCATGCCGAGGAATTTGCGCTGATTGCGCGCGATCACGGCAAGCTCATCCGTGAACTCTGCCAGGCCCCATCCGGGATGGGTGTCTGCAACATCGCGTAGCACCAATGCCAGCTTGTACGCGAGTGCAAGATCAACCGGCTCCTCGAACAGGTCCTGCGTGACGGTCAGGATTAATTGGTCGATGGGCAACAGAACCGCCGCTTGCCAGCGCCTGACGAGATTGCGAAAATCGCCCAGCAGCGTGACGATCTCGTCAGCATCCTCGTCATCGATTGCGAGCGTGCCCAGCCAATCCGCATCGAACCGCGGCCAGAGGTAATCCTCCGCCAGCTGACACTGGCGCAGTACCTTAACGAGCCGTTTCAAACGCCCGTTGGCGGACGGCTCTTCGCGGTCGTGTCGTCGCCATGCTCTGAAAGCGTCTACGAGCTTGCTCATAGAAATCGGGTCGGCAAGATAGCGGAGCACATTGCCGAGCACACCGGCGGTCTGCCGCGTCGATGCCGTACTTTGTAAGAGCTCCACGCAGGGCACGTGGGCTGCGCGCAACGCCTCGGCCACTTTGAACCCACGCATGTTACGCGGAACCAGGATGGCCGAAGTCTCAGTCGGGTGCTCTCGCCGCCACTCCTCCGCCCAGGCGACGGCCTGTCTGATCTCCTCGTCCGCCGTGAACTCGTCCTGCACCAAACGAACTGCATCTGGCCCACAGAGCGGATTGGGTTGGCTGTCTCCCGTTGGCGTGGGCTGGATGTAGGGTTCGTCGAGAGCCTCTCTCACCGCCTTCACCTGATGCTCGGTCTTGACCCATTTGATGAGCTGATTGGCCAGGTCGATGATCGCCTGGCACGAACGTCCTGATTCCGGAAGGTCCAGGCTGACGACGTCTTCTTCATTCAAGAAATCGCGCAGGAATTGCGGGCTGGCTGTGGTGAACGTCTCGAAGATGGCCTGGTTGGGATCGCCGACGCGAACCCAGTTCCCATCCTCCCCTGCCAGCGTCCGTAGGATCCTTTCCTGCAAGTAGCTGCTGTCCTGCGCCTCGTCCTCCAGGATGTATACCCAGCGCTCCCGCAAGCGCTGCAGGTAGTCCGGATCCAGGCGCAGCGCATCCAATGCATAGCGAATCAGATCGTCGAAATCCACTCCGCCGCGGTACATCAGCGCCTGCTGGTAGCTGGTGTAGATGATCGCCCCGGCGGCAGCTAACGGCAGTTCGTCTCTGCGACCGTCGAGACGCGACCAGAGCAGCTCAGGAGATACCTGCTGGTCCTTTGCCTGCCTGATGAACGCGGTCACCATATCTCGAACTGCCTCGGGCCACTGCTCTCGCTGGATCCACTCCCACCGCCCACTTTCCAGATCTTGCCTGGCGTATCGTTCCAGCAGCTGTGAGTGTGTTTTCAGCCAACTGTCGCAGCAGTCTTCCAGGATGCTGAGTGATTCGCGTTCATCGATAATCTGAAAGTCTTCGGACAGGCCGACCAGACCGGGACGCTCGCGGACGATGTCGTGCGCCAGGCCATGCAGCGTGCGCACGCGATAGCCCAGGCGAGGGATCAGTTCGCGCTCGGCGAGCAACTGGTCGATGCGCGCTGAGATGTTATCCACTGCGGAGTTGACCAGGGTCACGATCAGGACCTCCTGCTCGTCATGAATGCGTTCGACGACCAGATCTGCGGCCAGCCGTGCCAACGTGAACGTCTTGCCGCTTCCGGGGACAGCGGACACACCCATCTTGCCCGCTCGATAGCGCAACACCGCTTGTTGCGAAGATCGCGGTTCAAGCATGCTCCTTCCCCCGATCTGCCAACAACTGTCGCTTGACCCGATTGAACGCCTGCAGCAGGGGGCCCGTTTCCTCGTAGCCCTGTTCGTTCAGGCGGCTGATGCCGAGATAGACGCGTTTCCGGCAGCGTCGCAGCAATCCGATGACCAAACGATACAGCGCCAACTGACGGGCCTGATATTCATCGGCGTCTTCCCACACTCTGCCCACAGGCCATTGGCGGTTGAGCACGAAGGGGTGGGTCAATGGTTGGAAGATCCTCTCCCACCAACCTGCGCTACCCACGTTCAGCCAGAACTGATAATCCACGGGCCGGTTGTACATCAGGAACGTGTACGCCGGCGCAAGCAAGATCGCGTTTTGCGGCTGGATGCGCCAGCCCCACTCGTACTGTGCCGCCAACACGCCCTGTTGGACCATTTCCACGTATTCGCGCCCGATCGTTCGGCCATGAGGGAGATCGCTCTCAGCGACCACCTGACGAAACCGGCGGACGGATTCGATCAGATTGGCCGCCTGGCCGGCAGCATCCAGATTCCGGTGGAAACCAAACCCCTTTCGGGACAGAACTTCATCGAACAGCAAGCTAAAGAAGTGATCCAGCTCAAACCAGGCGCCTCTTTCGCGGTACGCCTCCAACCACTGCCGCAGCGTTTCGTACCGTTCCCCAAGCGAATAGGTCAGCCGGATCTGCACATCAGGTGCGATTTGTCCGAAAGCAGAGAGAGAGGGTTCTCTGTCGCGGATACGATAGACAATTTGCGCCAGCAAATTGGCGCGTACCAGGTCCAGGCCATCCAGGGATTGTAGCAACGCCCCCGAGACGTCATCTTTGCCGGGTACCAGTTGCCAGTACGGGTGGGCGAGAGCAGCCAGGGTCAGCAGACAGCGCGTGGCCGGTTCCTCACTCAGCGCGCGTGAGGGCCGGTGAGAGCGCACTCGAAGCCCATACTGCATCAGGTCGTTCGCCAACGTGAAACGCAAGGTATCGCTGAGGAATGGCGCAAGCACGACGATTTCCGCAGGCGACACCCCCTGGCCGTCGACCAGGCGGCTGATCTCCTGTGCAACCAGTGCGAGCATCTGGGGCTGAAAACGGGGCACGCTATCCGCGCGCTCCGACGACGACAGCATGGAAAACGCCTTCCCGGCATCTCCCGTCGCGGAAAGAGCTCCACCTTGCAGGGCGTGCGCCAGATGTGCACGGAGCGCCTCGACATCGGCCGACATGACATGAGACGTCGTCAGGCTGCAGGAATCGCGACACACGTCTCTCAACCGGTAGGCATTTTCGGGGTCGGCTCCCAGAAAGGCCCGATACCCGCCATCCCGGTCGTAGATAATCCAGGCGGATTCGCACGACGCTACCCAATCTTCCAACAAGTCGTGGATGACCGGCGGATTTTCCTCGACGTTGTCCACAAAAAGATGGCGGTACCTTCCGAACAAGTAATCCCTGAACGCGCGCAGTGAGGCCAGGTGTTGGGTGAATACCTCAAGCTGCAGCGAAAAATCCAACAGGTTATGTTGCAGGCAATAGCGCCGGAAGTCGAGAGCGCGTGCTCCCGCTTGATCGTACACGCGAAAACGGCTCGATTCTCCAGCCCATGCGGATTTCAAACGGTCGGAGATGTCTTCTGAGGGAAAGCCGGCCAGAGCCGCCTTGTTCAAGTTGTCAATCAATTGGCTGACCAGTCGCCCCCGGCTGATCGTGATCCCTTCAAACCCCCTGGTGTCTAACTCCAGGCCAGTTACGCGCTGCATGTAGTATTGTGTGGTTTCGAGCGTGAGAAAGACCGGAGGACGCACGTGATCCGCGAAACCGGCGGGACGAGCGATCACTGGCCAGAACAACTCGACGTGACGCCGGATCAGGCCACCCACCGTAACGACCTCGACGGGGATGCCCGCGGGGAGGTCGTTGCCGCGAAGTGCTTCTTCGTAAGGCAGTCCAAGGGTCTGCTGCGGAACGAGAACCAGCATCGCAGCGGGGGAAATGCGCCGACGCAGCAGATGGCGGATGCGCGCGCAGCACAGCGTCGTCTTCCCGCTTCCCGCCGGACCTTCCAGGAACAGGGTTGCACCACCTTCGCAAGGCCCGGTCAGCATCGATTCATGCGCTTCCAACAAAGAATTCACCAGTTGCACCCTCGACATTTTGTGTATTCTACTCGAACTGCGCCTCCGCAGCAAGCGCATTGACCGCGAGGTGACATCGCAACCGATTCGTAGTAGAATAGACAGCAACATCGCAGGCAAAAGCACGTGATGGACATCAGGCATGGAGGGAACCGGAGAATGGCTTATCAAGCACTGGATGAGCACACCGTGCTCACCTACATCAAGAGTCGCCCTGCTATGGAACGAGTTTTCGACAAGGATTGTCGTCTCAACGCCGTGGAAATCGGTGATGGGAACTTGAATCAGGTGTTCATCATCAGCGCTACGGATGGATCAGGACAATCCGCGGTGATCAAGCAAGCGCTTCCCTATCTGCGGGTCGCGGGTGAATCCTGGCCGCTCACTTTGGAGCGAATGCGGTTTGAGACCCAGGCACTTCTCTTGCAGAACAAATTGAGCCCAGGCCGCGCCCCCGAAGTCTACGACCACGATTCCGAGATGGCACTCGTCATCATGGAGCACCTGAAGAATCACGAGATCATGCGCAAGCCGCTGGTCGCCCGCAAGCGATTCCCACTTTTCGTCGACCATATCACCAGCTTCATGGCACAAACGCTGTTCTTCACATCCGACTTGTACCTCACCGGCATGGAAAAGAAGGAGATGCAGAAGATCTACATCAATCCCGATCTGTGCAAGATGCAGGAGGACTTCGTCTACACCAACCCATATATGGATTCGGATGAAAACAAGTGGAATCCCGTCATTGACGCGGAGGTACGCGCAGTGCGCGCCAATGGTACGTTGAAAACCGCTATTGCCGAGCTGAAAGAGAGCTACATGACCCACGCGCAGGCCGTACTCCACGGGGACTTGCACACGGGTAGCATCATGCTGAACGAGGAAGACACCAAGGTCATTGATCCTGAGTTCGCTTTTTATGGCCCGATTGGCTACGATGTGGGTGCAGTAATGGAAAACATCGTATTGAACTACCTCTCCCATTTCGCACATACGCCCGACCGCGACGAGCGAGAAAGCTACCAGGCGTATCTGCTGGACATGATGCGCGGGGTTTGGACGGAGTTCGCGCGCAAATTCGAGGCGCTGTGGGTCGATAACAACAGGGGCGAGCTGCCGCCGGCCAGGTATTGGGACTTCCCGCGTGGAGACGAAGCATTCACCGAGTTCCGTCGTCGTTACATCCACAACATCCTGCGCGACGCCGCCGGACACGGTGGCTGCAAGATGTTGCGCCGCATGATGGGTATCGTCAACGTGTGGGACATCACCTCGATTGGAGATCTGGAAAAGCGTGCGGTCGCTGAGCGTGCCGCAATCCGCATCGGCTCGCGGTGGATTCTGGAACGAGATACCTTTCAATCACAAGAAGACCTCGCAGATATCGTTCTGGAGGAAACCAAAGGAGTACGGGTATGATCGTCAATGGGAAGCCTTATCGAACCGTCTGGATGGATGGCCCCAACGTCTACCTGATCAATCAGCCTATCCTGCCCCACTTCTTCGAAGTGGTTGCTTTGCGTGACCACCAGGCAACGGCGGAAGCCATTCGGGACATGGTTGTCCGCGGTGCGGGCGCCATCGGGGCTACAGGCGGTTTCGGTATGGCGCAGGTCACGTTGGAAGCTCCCGCAGGGGCACATTTTATGGAATATGTGAAGGAAGGAGCCCGCACACTCGCAGCAACGCGTCCGACCGCGCAAAACCTGTTCTACGCCATCAACCGCGTCATGTCCGCGGTGGAACACGCCAACGATACCGAAGCGGCGCGTCGGGCGGCGATAGCTGAGGCACAAACCATCGCCGATGAAGATGCGTCAAGTTGCGCGGCGATCGGCAAGCACGGCGTCTCCCTCATTCGCGATGGCATGCGCATCCTGACCCACTGCAACGCGGGCTGGTTGGCATTCGTCGATTGGGGCTCGGCGCTAGCGCCTATCTATGTAGCCAAGCGTGAGGGAAAGCATGTTTTTGTTTATGCCGACGAGACACGCCCCCAAAACCAGGGTTCTCGCCTCACGGCGTGGGAGCTGGGCAACGAAGGGATCGATCACGCCATCATTGCGGACAACGCATCCGGATTTCTGATGCAGCGTGGTGAGATCGATCTCGTCATCGTTGGCTCGGACCGTATCGCCGCGAACGGTGATGTTGCCAACAAGATCGGGACGTACGAAAAAGCAGTGATCGCTCACGAATTGGGCATCCCCTTCTACGTTGCAGCGCCGACATCGACCATCGACCCGGATTGCCCCCGTGGCGATGCTATTCCCATCGAAGAACGCAGCCCCGATGAGGTATTGTTCAGCTATGGGCTACTGGATAGCGGTGAATTTGGCCGGGTACGCGTTTCCCCGCAGAGTTCAACCGCCAGGAATCTGGCGTTCGATGTGACGCCGGCTCACTACATCACAGGTATCATCACCCAAAATGGGGTATTCGCCCCTGAGAACATTCTGGACGCTCTCAAATAAGGGGATTCGTCGCCAGCCGCCTATTCTGACTCATGCCATACCGGAGCAACTCGGAGAGGGAAGGGCAGCGCGCCTTTCCCTTTTCGCATTTTACACGGTGGTTGGTTATTTCTCCCGAGTATGTTAAAATAGGGCTGTACCTGTGTGCTGAACCATCCGTTTTTATCGATTCCAAGTATGCTTGGGCTTAGCGAAGTGAGAGCATGAACAGAGATTTCGACGCAGTATTGGCCAAACTCAAAGACGAACACACTACCCTGACTTTCGATACGCTTTCCGAACTCTCCGATTTGACGCGGACGCAACGAGG
>CAZPTF010000016.1:0-9357 GCA_964589015.1 uncultured Anaerolineae bacterium | reverse complement strand
TTGTTGCAGGTCTACAACGATCCGAACGAGAGCGTGAACGTGCATTGTCACGTCCTGGAGTCGCTGGCCTATTCCGGTGACGATGCGATCGGTGATTTAATCGAGGCTGCATATTATTCCAGGGACGAACGGCTGACACATGCCGCGCTGATTGCGATGGGACACAGTGCGGATCCGTTCTGGGAATCGATTCTCCTGCAAGAGCTCGATAGCCCCAGGCCCGAATTCCGCTTCGAGGCCGCTCAGGCTTGTGGTATGCTGGAGTTGGCGCAAGCAGTTCACACCTTAGGAGAGATGGCGCAAACGGACGAAGACCCCGAAGTACGGGCGATGGCCATCTGGGCTTTGGGACAAATCGGAGATACCGAGGCGCGCCGGATCATCAACACGCTGTTGGAACTTGGAGGGGGCGAGGACGACGAAATCGAGTTCATCCGCGACGCCTTGTTGGAAGCCCAGGAAGAAATCGCCTTCCAGGATGATGCCTTAGACATGGCCTATTTCGGAGATAGCACCGACGACCTGTGGGACGATTTCGAGAGCGAAGAGGATATCGAGGACGACGAACTCTTCGACCCTCCCGAGGAGTGAAGCTCGTTCTTTTGTCAGGTCAGGGAGGTGAGCAATGAACCTCAAGGCCGCAAGATTGGTGCGAACGCCCTATTCAGAGCAATATGCGCTGTTCGACCTGGACCGTACAGACGAGAACTTCGACCCGCTCAGTGTGGGTAAGTTGGACATTCACTACACCCAGCAGGGCCTGTACGGTACTCTGCTGTTCTGGGAAGAAGCCGATGAAAACGATTCTTGGGAAGACGTCGTCGAACAAGCGGAATTGCTCGTGGCTGAATTTCAGAGTCCCATGGGAGTCCCTGGAGAGTACGCGATCGAATTTTTCTCTCCAAGCTTGAAGAAATATGAGCTGCTGAGCAACATCGATTCCGCAGAGAGCGACGAACCGGCAGAAGAGAGCGCCGTTCTCTCCGGCAGCGAGGAATACCCCGAAGAGGAGAGTACAGCAGCAGCGCTAGACTATCACTCCGTCTGGTCTACCCCCACGCTGCGGTCAGCCTTCGACGCGCCCGAAGGCGTTGGCCAAGACGCTGCGGATGACGAGGAAACGGAGAGCGCTGATGATTGGCCTTCCCGCGTATCACAACGTGCAGACCTCCCCGATCGACTGGAGCGGACCGGCAGAGAATGACGGTAGCGTTCACCACACCACCGAAGCGGTCTGGGCCATACGTGAGAGACGGTTTTTTTTCTCAGAGGCTCCAACATTGTGCAGCACCGCCCCTTCTCCTCCAGCCCGGCGTCACGTTGCCTATTGCCCGGCACAAGACAACAAACATGCCACAGTCCGGAGAACAGCATTTCGCTTTAGCCTGCGGTCAAAGGCGGCCGAGCATGTACACAAACCGAAACCGGCCAGGTTCACACGAATGTCTTCTTGGTGATCCAGAATTGTTGGCTATGCCTGCATGGGGCATAACTCAAGCACAACGCGCGCTGCGTATGTGGAGCGCATCACGAGTTGCCTGGACAGTTTGAAAAATGCGTCTTTGCTGGTACAATCTATGGCCTAGCTGCTGGCGAATGTGGTTCTACCGAAGGGAACACGGAGGAACCGCACTCAGTGGCTCCAGAACGAGGTCAGAACGGGAAGATGACAAGCAAGAAGAACGAATACGAACATTTGGGAATAGGCGAACTGGTTAATACCGGCGCGACGCTGCTCAAGACAGGGAAGGCGCAAGAGGCTCTGCCCTATTTGCAGCGAGCATGGGAACTCGAACCAACCGAAGTCGCAGCCGCCATCAATCTGGCGGGCGCCTACATTCTGCTCAATCGTCCGAAAGATGCGGTTCCGGTCTTGGAGGCTGCAACAGAGTTAGCACCTGAGAATGCGATGGCGTGGATGAACCTGGGCGCGGCCTATCTGGGAAATCCGATCTTGGCCACCGTCGAACAACAGGATAAGGCCATTCAGGCCTTCGAGCAAGCGGCACGGCTGCAACCCGCTTTGCCCCATGTCGATTATAACATCGCCCTGATTTTCCGGGACCAACAGAAGTGGGCACAGGCTTGCGTGCACTTTCAGAGAGCTCTCGAAGTGAATCCCCAGGACCGTGATGCCAGGATGTTGTTGAAACAAGTACAAAGCCGGCTGGCAGGGGAACAGCGGGAATAACGGGGTGGAGGACCTGAGATGACGCCAGCCAAGTTCGAGGCCAGCTACATCCGCTTGCAGCGTAACGGGCTCCTGTTGCAGAGAGCACGAGATGCCTGGAAACGGCTGGAAACATGCAACCTTTGCCCACAGCAATGTAGCGTGAACCGTCTGGCCAATGAACGTGGCATCTGCCACACCGGAGCGCAAGCGGTTGTTGCCAGCCACGGCCCCCACTTCGGGGAAGAAGCCCCGTTGGTTGGACTGGGCGGTTCGGGAACCGTCTTCTTTAGCTACTGCAACTTGAAATGCGAGTTCTGCCAGAACTACGAACTGAGCCAGTTGGGGGAGGGCCGCACGGTGACGCCTGCAGACCTTGCCAATATCTTTCTGCAACTGCAGGACGACGGTTGCCACAATATCAACCTGGTGTCGCCATCGCACGTGGTACCCCAATTCCTCATGGCCCTGGAGACCGCTGCAGAGCACGGGTTACGGCTCCCCATCGTCTACAATACCGGCGGCTACGATTGCGTGGAGACGCTAAAACTCCTCGATGGCATCGTCGACATCTATATGCCCGACATGAAATACAGCGACGCGGCTGTCGCCTGGCGCTATTCCAGAGCAAAGGACTATCCGGACGTGAACCGCGCCGCGGTGCGCGAAATGCATCGCCAGGTCGGTGACCTGGTCGTCGATGCGCGGGGCATCGCACAGCGTGGCTTGCTCATCCGGCATCTGGTCATGCCGGACGGCCTCGCCGGAACACCTGAGATTGCGGAATTCATAGCGAAGGAGATATCCGCGAACACTTACGTCAACTTGATGGCGCAATACCGCCCATGCTACCGGGCTCAGCAGCATCATCCGTTGAACAAATCCATAACGTCGCAGGAATACCGCTCGGCCATCGAAGCGGCGTGGAATGCAGGATTGCGGCGTTTCGATAGGCTCCCATCAGAGTGGCAAGTGAACGGAGAATCCGACCATTGAGGTCGCTTCACGTAGCTTGTCCTAATGGGAGCGAGAACACAACCAGAAGTGAGAGAAACGAGCCATGACGACGGAAGCGGTTCGGCTCGAAGCAATTGTCAAAGGGCGAGTCCAGGGTGTGGGATTTCGTTACCACGTCTCCACCCAGGCCCGCCAGCTCGCGCTGACTGGTTATGTGCGCAACCTGTGGGACGGTTCGGTGGAAGTGGTCGCGGAAGGTCCCAAAGCACGGGTCGATAAACTTTTATCCTATCTGCAAGCAGGACCCCGGCCGGCCTGGGTCAGAGACGTGGTCGTCATGTGGCAACCTGCCACCGGGGAATTTCTCTCTTTCGAGGTGCGTTTCTAAGACTATGGTCAAAACTCCGGAACGAAAGGCTTGGATATCTTTGCTGGCTGCGTTCAGTATATTTGTCGTGCTGGTTGTCAGCATCCCCATCGGAGTGCGCTGGTACCTGTTGAGTGCCACCCAGTCCGAAGTGACTCAACTGGAGGTGATTAGCGGTACCATTCTGATTCACTCACCCGGACAACCTGCACCCAACGGAGTCACAGATGTCGCCCAGGTGATCGAACAAGCCGAGGCAAAGACCGATGAAACCTCGTGGGGTACGCTCACCTTCTTCGACGAAAGCAGTGCGGTCATGTACAGCAAGACGGAACTGCAGATTCTCGAAACCCGCACGCCGCGCTTTCAAATCAGCTCACAGCCGGACCTGATCAAATTGTGGGTCAGTGGTGGACGAGTCCGGCTCGCCGTGGCACCTGTAAATGGCCGCGAACGTCTGCTTGAAGTTCACACCCCCCATGCGGTGGCGAAGCTGAACGAAGGAAGCTATTCGGTCGAGGTCTCGAACAAAGAGACCGAAATCGCTGTGCGGGAAGGGCAGGCCATCGTCTCGGGAAGCGGCGGAGTCCGCGAGATCAACAAGGGTGAGCGCACAAACGTCGCCATTAGCCAACCGCCGACCAGTCCCGTGGCCGCAGCCAGAGATTTGGTCCTCAATGGCAATTTCAGGGACGGGTTGAATCACTGGTCCGTTTACAACGAACAGGGTGTGGACGGCGGGGTAGTCAACGGGCAGGCTGAGGTGATTCTGAGCAATGATCGCTACGCAGTGCGCCTCGCACGGATGGGCGAGGATGGAAACCATTGCGAAACCGGCATTGTTCAGGACACCTACAAGGACGTTCGCGATTTCGATTCTCTCAAGCTCCACGCCGACGTTCAACTGCTATACCAGAGCTTGTCCGGCGGAGGGTATCTCAGTTCCGAGTTTCCAATCATTTTGCGGATCGACTACAAGGACCAGTACGGGATCGACCGTTTCTGGACCCACGGGTTCTACTATCAGAACGAGGCGAATTTTCCCGTGCAGAATGGGACGAATATCCCGCGGTACAGATGGTATCCCTACGAAACGGACAACTTGATGGACGAATTGGGTAACCTGCGCCCCACGTGGATTACCTCGATTCGCATTTACGCGTCAGGCTGGAACTATCAGAGCATGGTCTCCGAGGTGGGCTTGATTGTTGAGTAGGCACAAGCCGCAGATAGGACAGACACACTGGAATCTCATGGGAATGGCTGCCATTGCGCTGGGAATGGCGGCCTTTCTTGCATTGTCCTGTTACCAGCTTCATTTGCCCGGCCTGCATTACGACGAGGCCAAGGAAGCTGGTCTCCCCGCCCTGCAACTGCTCTATGGGTTGCCCGTCGAAGCGTTTCGGGGCGCCGGCATTCACCTGGGTGGCCAGTTCATCCCCTTGATGGTGGTGGACTACATCGGGGCAACCGGTGTCATCCTCGTCCTACCATTTCTGGCTATCGGCGGCGTCAACGTCATCGCGTTGCGCGCATTTCCCATCGCGCTATCTGTGCTGGCATTGATCCTCCTCTACGTGCTGGCACGTGAGCTGTACAACCAGCGCGTCGCGTTGATCGCCTTTCTGTTGCTGTGTCTCAATCCCTCGTTCATTTTCTGGAGCAGGCAGGGCATTTTCGTCACTTCGGCGATCATTCCTGTTTCGCTTGGAGCGGCGCTCTGTCTGGTGCGTTGGTATCGCCAGGGAAAGCGCCAGCACTTGTGGCTGGGCATGTTCTTGCTGGGGCTGGGCCTGTACACCAAATTCATTTTCCTGTGGATTGTGTTAGCGTTCGGCTGCGTCTTCGTACTCTTCGCCGGGAAGCGGATACTGCTTGCCGTTGCAGGTAAGCAGCCATCCTCTCATTTTCGGATCGGCGTTGGTGAGGTAGTTGGAAGCATCCTGGCGTTAGCCGCGGGGCTTCTGCCATTACTGCTCTATAATCTGCAAACCGGAGGTACATTCGGTGTCATCGGGCAGAATCTGACGACCTCCTACTATGGAACGAACAATCTCGCATTCCTGCAGAATTTGGGGACTCGTCTGGGACAAATCCAGGCAGTGCTGAGTGGCAGCCATCTCTGGTATCTTGGCGGCGTGTTCGAGAATCCCGTGTGGCCGTACGCCGTCATCGTCGCGCTCGTCGTCACCGTCATCACGCTCATCTTCCGGGCGAAGGACCAAGCGCGTCATGCCGCGATACCCTGGATCATCTGGGGAGTCGTGTTGCTGGCGAGCTGCTTTACCGTCTCTGCGTTGTGGCCCACCCATTACGCGCTCCTCACGCCGTGGCCGCCGCTGGCACTCGCGGTTGGTATCGACCTGGTATGGCGATACTGGCATTCGCCCCGTTGGCTGGGATGGCTGGCGCTCGCTCTCGTCGCAGTGGTGGCAATGCTCGACATCAGGGTCGATCTGGCCTACCACCGCGCGCTTGCCGCCACGGGAGGTCTGGGCGGCCATAGCTCGGCCATCTACGATCTGGCGGAATCGCTCGACGAGCTGGGACTGAGTGCGCCGGTCGCCATGGATTGGGGGATCGCCGCGCAGACCGAATTTCTGACGCAGGGGCGGATCCGTCCCATCGAGATTTTCGGATACGATTGGAACCCCGATGAGGGATTCGGGCAACGCCTGCGCACCTTTGCCGGCAATCCGGACAGCATTTACGTTTTCCACGCGCCAGCAGAGACGGTGTTTCCCCGCAAGGATGCGTTCGATGCGCTCCTGCAGGAAGAAGACAAAACGAGCTTCACGGAACGGGTCTACACCCAGCTCAACGGCAAGCCGATTTTCACACTGGTCAGGATCAGAGATCGAGCAGACTGAACCGCCCTAATTGCGGTGAAATCAGGCGCACGATTTCACTGCGCGGTGCAGGCATGGTATAATTGGAGCGGTTGGGGCGGTTTCCATCCCGCGAAAACCTGGCAAATCGGCAGGTCCGGCTGCAAATACGTGGTTCCAAGCTGCTGAGCGAAATAGTCATTCGTCTCAGACTTCAGAACAGGATAGTCGTTGACAAGGAGGCAATACATGATGGCGGGAGCGTTGAGAGGAACCTGGTGGTCATTGGCACTGCGAGGCGTCATTGCATTGGTCTTCGGACTGCTCTTTCTGGTCTGGCCTCTGGCAGCAACTGAATTTGCTGTGAAGATTCTGTTCGCCGTATTCTGTCTACTGGACGGAGCTCTGCACATCAGCAGCATTTTCACAAAACGCCAAACAAACAGCGGCTGGTGGTTAGTGATCTTGGAGGGTCTGTGTCTCATATTGCTGGGACTCGTGACCTTCATGTGGCCCGGTTTCACTTTCTTCCTTCTGGTATACTTCGTGGCGATTCGCGCACTGCTCATGGGGCTATTCCACGCCTACATGGGTATCTCACTGATGAACGTGGGCGCCAGCGGGTGGGTGCCTCTCCTCACCGGGATTCTGGCGATCGCATTTGGTGTCTTCATCTTCTTCAATCCGGAGAGCATCGTCACGCTCCTCGGGGTCTTGGTGCTGTTCATCGGTGTCGTCTTTCTCGTGATGGCGGCCCAGGCACGCAGTTGGACGAATGGCGCGGAAGCACTGCAGGTATAAGCACAGCACGAATCCACAGTCTCGCATCGCTTCAATCTGAAGCCTACAAGGAGGTAGCATCTTGAAAGGAACGTTCAACGAGTCAGTCGCAGTGGTCACCGGTGCAGCTCAGGGGCTCGGTTTAGGCATTGCCAGCGAGCTTGCTCAGGATGGGGCAACCGTTTTTATCACTGACATTCAGCTCGAAAAGGCGGATGCCGCAGCGCGGGTGCTGTGCGAAAAAGGGCTCGACGTACACGCCAGGTACCTGGACGTGACTGAAAGCGACGCGGTGACCGAACTGATGAATACGGTGGCGCAGGAATACGGTCGCCTGGACATCCTGGTCAGCAACGCGGGGGTCAGCCAACGGGTGATGCCAACCACGGAATTGAGCGACCAGGACTGGCATCGCGTGATCGATGTCATCCTGCACGGTACGTTCTACTGCTGCCGTGCAGCCGGAGCAATCATGGAACGACAGGAATCGGGCTCTATCGTAAACGTGGCTTCCATCAACGGTCAGAATCCTGCGGCTCTGGTTGCAGCGTACAATGTAGCAAAAGCCGGTGTGATTATGCTAAGCAGGTCCCTGGCGATCGATCTGGCAGCTTATGGCGTGCGGGTCAATGCCGTATGCCCGGGCCCGGTATACACCGAATTCAACAGAGCGGTGATGGCCCAGCGTAGCAAGATCCTGAACATCTCCGAAGAGCAGATGGTCGAGAACATCCGTCGGGCCGTCCCCCTGGGACGGTGGGGCGAACCCGAAGACATCGCACACATGGTGGCTTTCCTGTGCAGCCCGAACGCTTCGTGGATCACCGGCGAGACATTCACGGTCAGCGGGGGTATGGCTGGCATCTCGGCGGCGCCACCCAAACGGCCCCGCTCATGACACAGCGCGTGAAACGCATCCGGACGATCGGAATCTGCGGGGTCGGACAAATGGGCGCCGCTGCCGCGGTCGCCTTCAAGCGCGCAGGCTATCAGGTTCTGGTCTGGAACCACAGACCGGAGCGTCTGGCAGAACTCCCCCCGAAAATCGCCGGATTGGAAGATTGGTTGGCCCAGCATGGCCGTTCCGCCCTCTCAGACAGCGGTAACATCGAGTTGTGTTACGAGTTGAGCGCAATCGACGATGCGGCTGACGCCGTCCTGGATTGCATCGTCGAAGACGTTGCCGAAAAAGTCGGGCTGTTCAAGCGGCTTCCGCTGTGCAGCGCACGAAGCGCCGTCTTCATGACCACAACCAGCGGTCTGAGCATCACCGATATCGGCCGCGGCAGTGGTTGTGGTCACCTTCTCGCTGGCACGCATTTCTGGAATCCACCGCATTTGATGCCCCTCGTTGAGGTCATTCGTGGAGCCGAGACGCCCGACTCTGTCATGGACACGGTGTGCACGCTTGTGAAGTCCATTGGCAAGATTCCGGTGCGCGTCGAAAAGGACGTCCCGGGGTTCATTGGCAATCGCATGCTTCACGCGCTCTGGCGCGAAGCGATCAGCCTGGTGGAACGGGGGATCGCCACGCCAGCCGACGTCGACCTGGTTGCCAGGCTGACCTTCGGCCTCCGGTTGCCGGCTGTGGGTCCGCTGGAGAACATGGACCTGGTGGGTCTCGATCTCATCAAGACGATTCACGAATATCTTCTGGTTGACTTGGCCGACAACCATGAGCCTTCGCCCTGTCTAGCAGAACGGGTCAATCAGGGCCAATTACTAAGAAACCACCCACCTAGGCTGCACCCGGTTGAAGGCGATAGCCCAACCGCGCGGCTTGGCGTTCTAGGTTTCGGAACTGGCGTTCACGGTAACGGGCATCGTACTCGTCCGGTCCAATGTCGCGATACTCTGTTTTGTTCTTCAACATACAATAAATGATCCGAGCCATCTTGTGAGCGGCGGCGACGTTTGCTATGGCGGGGCCGTACTTAGCCTTTATGCGGCGGTAGAAATTACCCAAGGCGCTTTGGCTGCTATGCAGACTCCGCGCCGCCACGCGCAAGGCTTGGGCCACCCGGTTGTGAACTTTCCGCCGCCCCCGCTTCTTGACTTTGCCACCGGTAATCTTGTTGTTGGGACACAACCCAAGCCAAGAGGCGAAGTGCTTCTCCGTGCGCCACTTGCTCATGTCCCAACCGATCTCTGATAGCACCACCTGAGCGGTCAAGACGCTCACCCCATCAATCTGGGTCAAGTCCACTCCTGCCAGTCGGTACAACTCGCGGCGCAGGTCGAAACGGGGCAGATTA
>CAZPTF010000015.1:0-25109 GCA_964589015.1 uncultured Anaerolineae bacterium | reverse complement strand
CGATTATGGGGTCATGTTGGAGCTGGTGGACGGCAGCAATCGAATCTGGGCACGATCGGACGAGTTGCTCGGGGGCTCTGCCTATCCGACTTCCCGGTGGCTGGCAGGAGAAGTGCTGCGACAACCAGTTCGCATTGTTGTTCCGGAAGGCACACCCCTGGGGACCTACAGGTTGGTTGTCACAGTCTATGATACGCACAAACACGAAACGTTGTCCGTGACTGATTTCAAACATCAAGCGGTCGAGAAAGAACCGGTACTGGGAACGGTGACCGTGGAAGGCTTACCCTGATTGGTAGCTGAGGCTGTTGGCCGTTATTCGATCACGATTTCAGTCAACGGGATGAAATCGCCCAGTGGGGTGTCATTCCCCGCCGCGGCAGTCAGCCGTTGCCCGCTCTCCGCCTGATACATGCCGGTGATCAGTCGGTATACACCCGGTGCGATACCGGCTGAGACGGTCAATTCATGCTCGTCCGAGACGACCTCACCTTGCATCCAACCCGTCGTAGGCCATTCCCCATTGTGCGGGATATTGTCCTGCTGTGCCCAAATTCTGCCGTCCTCACCCACCAGATGCACGAAGACCGTATAGGAGGTATCCAATTCCGTCCGTGCCCGCCAATACAACGTCAATGTGAGTGCATCACCCGGGTGATACGAACGGCTGCTAAGATCGAACCCCAGCAGCGTGACCCGCCGGTCCAACACAGCGCCGACCTGAGTCAGCATTTCCGGCACATCGAAGACACGTTCGCGCCCCTTCACGGTCACCTTGCCCAACAGCAGGCTCTGTGCGGGCCTCTGCTGGGACTCCGCCTCAGTCGCGTACCCGGCGACGTAGAGCGAATACGTCCCATCAGGAACCCTCGCCGTCAATGGGAACTCCGTCCACTGGCGCAATAACACGGGACCGACTGATCGCGCCAACTCGTCCGCGGTTAGTGCAGGGATGGGAATCACCTGCCAGGCTTCCGCCCCATCCAACCACATGCGCAGGACACCATTTCTGACCGGGCCGCCGTTCAAGCGCCACAGCAGATTGAGAGGGACCCGGTCGCCTTGTTCGAAAACCACATGCTCCTGGGGCAGACTGTACCCCAACAGTTCCACTCCGTTTAGAATGGTGGTGGGCTGTACGTGATCGACGTCGAGCTCGCTCAACGGCGGCTGACCGCCCCCTCTCGTGACCATCACCTGCCCCACCTCGGCACGGGCGACTTCCTGACCGTTTTCGGGACGATAGAGGACCAAGAGCAATTTGCTGGGTCCCGCTGGAGCCCCTGGCACGATACGAATGTCGTATACGTCGCGCACGACTTCTCCCAGCGTCCAGGCAGTCGTCGGGTAGGTGTCGTGGACGGGGAACGCATCGGTCTGCCCGACCAGATGACCCTCCATATTGTAGAGCCGCGCCGAGACTTTGTAACTGGCTGGAATGGGTGCCGTCACCTCCCAGAACAATGTGACCCGAACCACAGGCTGCCAATGCTGCTCCAGATACTCGACATTGTAACCCAACAAGTGCACGGCGTCGGTCAGGAAAATGTCGGTGGCATATTCCGCGGTTACGTCGATCATCCCTGGGCGACTCTGCACGCGAGTCAGGGGGCCAACCGCAGACAGTGCATACTCGGCAGCGATGTCGGATAACGGGCGGGTCAGGTAGACTGATCGTCCTTCCCGGACCTTTTCCATGATGACGTTCCGTCTCTCTGGTTCATCGTCAGCCGCAACCGTTTCGACATCCGATCTCAGACCTTCGGTCTGCTGGAAGTAACGCAAGAGAGTCATTTCGCCCAGGATACCCACAATGGTCGCTTTCTTGTCCAGAGGCTGCTGCAGAACATCTCGCCCATAGTCGTGCACCTTCCAGTCCTCACTACGATCCTGGTAGGGATAATTGGTCTGGATCATCGGCAGAAGCACCAACACCAGGAAGACGCCGGGCACCACTTGCGCCAGGATATTCCCGATCAGATCCGCAGGAGGACGCCATACTTCACGGGGTTGGGACCCGGGCGCCATCGGCACATCGATCGGGTCGGGCGATAGAGCCGGACTCGCGGAAACCCAGGTCACTAAGCGGAATACGCAATCCATCAGGAACGCCAACCCAAATCCTATCCAAAGCGCGACGAACAGAAAAGATGGGATGAAGAACATTTCGATGTCCGCGACTTGATATAGCAGGCCGAAAAGGGTGTAGAGCACAAAAGCGATCGCCGTGAGGCCCCAAAATTTCCGCCACCGGCTCAGCAGATAAACGAAACCTATCGCGCCCAACGCCAGGCCGGCCCAGCCAAACTGTTGGTAGAAAAGCCCAACATAATCGCCCACAGCCCGCGACTGCCCCAGAGGATTATCGGTCAGAAATACGTTGTATCCGACACCAGTAACGTGTCGCAGGAAAGACCCCAGGGTGTTTCTATAGGTTCCATCAAGTGACGACAATTGCATACCGCGCACGGGGATATACAGGTACAGCAGCAGCGGCACTGCGGCGCAGACCACCGCCCCAAGCCACATCTTCTTCCTGCAAAAAACGCGCCGGTCCACACAGAAAACGAACACCAAGATCGCCGGCAGCATAAATCCAATGGACCGGTGATGCGCCAGACCCAATCCAAAAACAAACGCCAGCAACCAGAACCGCTTCCTGGACTGGGTGGACGGTGCCTCCGCGCCAGACATGCTGTCTTGCCACAGTACCGCGCCGAAAACCAGCAGCGACACGATCAAGGCATTGAGCGTATAGACCTCAGCGATCGTCGATTGTGACCAGAACACCGGAGAGACTGCCAACGCCAGACCGGCGGCAAACCCTGCCAGATGGCGTCTACTGATCCGCGCCACGACCAGGCTGATCACGACCGCGGTCAATGCGCCAGTCAGCGCTGAGAGCAAATTGGCACGAAAAGCCACAGTTCCAAGCGGAAGCAACGTCAGCAATTTTCCCAAAATCGTGTACAACGGATAGCCTGTGGGGTGTGCGATACCCAGTTGGTAGGAGACCAGCTGCAGTTCCAGACTGTCGTCGAAGATCGTGCTGACGGAAGGGGCCACAGTCTGAAGATAAACTAAAAAACTCACCACAAAAGTTGCTATGGCGAGTATCACATAGCGCCTTTCTGACCTGGATTCGCCAACACATTCCATACTTGTTCCATACTCCTCAATTCGAGACAACTCGTATTATCATACCACACCGCTGCGTTGTTGACAAGCCAATGAGAACCCGGTCGGCTCGTTTCCTGCACCTCCTGAAACTGAATCGCCGTTTTGACACACTGGTTGATTCGACCTATAATCAGCATTCGGCTGATTCCCCGATCAGCACGAATCGGTGCGTGGTATTTTGAACGCCATCGTTAAGAGCAAGGATTTTAGAAAGATATGGATCAGCTTCAGATGCCGGATAGCCCTCAAATGACCAGTTTCACCAGAAAAGGCGGGACCCGTATGAGTGGGTTGAAAATGGGCCTGCTGGTTGGGCTCAGTTGTTCGCTCTTCTTGTTCGGCTCCGTAGCTCAGTCACACGCTGATGTCAGACTGGATGCCCCGGCACATCCGGGTGCAGTGGGCGATCCCAGAGATTCAGAGGATCAAGCCATCTCTTCGACCACGCTGGACCCGACCCCGGAAGCGCCCGTTGTGCCTTACGCGATGGATGTCTCGTCGTCGGACGCTCGAAACATATCGGATATTCCACCGGATGCAGCGGATGTCGCGCAAGCGGACACCTGGATTAGCGAAGCGAGCGATGTGTTGCCCGCGCCTGATAACACCAATCGCCAGGTGCGGATTCCTATCCTGATGTACCACTACATTTCGGACCCACCCTGGGGCGCAGACGACGTTCGCCGTGACCTCTCATTGCCTGGGCCGGCTTTCGAACAGCAACTGCGATACCTGGTCAACCAGGGTTACCATTCGATTAGTATGGAAGACCTGGTTCACCACATCCAGCAAGGCGCACCACTGCCGGAGAAACCGATTGTCCTCACGTTCGACGATGGCTACAAAGATGCTTTCACGGTCGCCTTCCCATTATTGATGAAGTACGGTTTGACCGGAACGTTTTTCATCTTCACCAAACCCATCAACGAGGAAAACCGGGACTATCTCTCGTGGCAGGAAGTAGAACTCATGAGCACGGCCGGCATGGAGATCGGCTGTCACAGCTACAGCCACCCGGACCTCACCGTGCAGTCCGACAAAGTGGTCAAAGCCGAAGTCAGTGACACCAGGGTTGAGATCGAAGCACATATCCACAGACCGGTGCACGCGTTTTGTTATCCCTCCGGCGCATACGACAGCCGGATCATCCAGGCGGTAGAGGACGCCGGTTATTGGGCTGCGGTGACAACCAAGCAGGGCATTGAGCACAGTTCCAGCGATCGCCTGGTCTTACGCCGAATTCGTGTGCGCGGCGAGGCCCCTCTCGACAGCTTCGCCGTGGCCCTCAGCAGGGATTGGTAAACCAACCGCCAAACGAACCATATTTGGAACACAGATCAGCCCGAATGGAAAGGTGAACCCCTCCCGTTCAGGCTGATCTGTACCGGCATCTCCGCAACCGGTAGCTGGCTTCGTTATTTGTGCTGTGGCGCCCGTACGCGCCGCTCTCGACTCCTGAAGGCTGGCGCGCGCGAACGTGCCGTGTCAACGCGCATCCAAAGGTTCCCATTCGCAGGCCAGCTCGCCACAATACCTGCCGACATATTCCGCCGCAGGTCGATAGAGGGTCGGTTTGGCATTCGCTTCACCAAAGCGCTCTTCCAGATAATGGGCTGCCCAACCTGCAATCCGCCCAACTGCGAACACAGGCGTGAACAGATCCACCGGGATACCGATCAGATAATTCACGATGGCAGAGAAGAAATCGACATTCGGATAGATCTTCCGTCCCTTGCGCCGCTCCATCTCCGCAGTGGTAAACTGGCTCACTTCTTCGGCAATCGCGAATAGCTCTGGCCGGCCCGCTTTCCGGCCAAGCGCCTCGGCCATCGGCCCCAGGATGCTGGCGCGCGGGTCCAACACGCGATAAACGGCGTGTCCCATCCCCATGATCCGTCCGCCTTCGTCCAATGTCCTGGTCACATAATCGCGCACATTGCCAACCGCGCCGATCTCCTGTAACATCTCGTAGACACGTGTATTGGCCCCACCGTGCAATTCTCCCGACAGGGAGCCCAACGCTCCGGCAATCGCTGCATAAATGTGCGCACGCGTCGAGGCCACTTGCCGTGCTGTGAAAGTAGAAGCGTTGAAGCCATGTTCGGCATGCAGAATCAGAATGACATCCATCGTCCGCGCCATCTCCGCATCCGGAAGCGCTCCGTGCAACGTGTACAAAAAGTTCGCTGCGAGGTCCAGGTCCGAGCGGGGAGTGACGACATCCTTGCCGTTGCGAATGCGTTCCCAGGCCGAAACGATCAGCGGCAGCCGTGCGACCAGACGCAGCGCCTTCCGGTAGTCCGCGTCCCGGGTCTGCTCCGCCAGCTCGGGATCATCCATCGCCAACATCGGAACAGCAGCCTGCAAGACATCCATCGGCACCGCTTCTTTCGGCAGTACCTCGAGCGCAGCAACGACCGGCGCCGGCAACCACTGCCAGCTGCGCAGTTCGTGCACTAATGAGGCCAGTTCTACGCGATTTGGCAGTTTGTGACGCAACAACAGGTGGACGACTTCCTCATAAGTGCCCGCCGTCGCCAGGGGGTGGATGTCGTAACCGCGATAGATTAAAGTGCCATTTTCCCCATCCACATTGGAGATGGCTGAATCGGCGACAATGATCCCACGAAGACCAACGTTCTTGGTAACCGTCCCATTCTCATTTTCCGCCGTCATAACAACACCTCCCAACATCAATGCGCACTCATGTTACCACATGCAGCAGCACATCGCTGCCCATGTCAACTGCAACCACCTCAGCTTTTTTGTCCCGTCGCCAAATCGGGGTCGGGTCGCGTCATCCGCTCGGGATCCAGCAGCCGTTCCAACTCCTCGTCTGAGAGGATGCCGTCCTTGCGCACCAACTCAGTGATCGTTTTACCCTCAGCCAGCGCCCTCTTGGCGACTTTCGCCGCCTCAAGATATCCGATGTATGGAGCGAGGGCCGTGGCGAGCCCCATCGAGCGGTAAGCGTAGTCTTTGCAGCGCTGCTCGTTGACTGTGATGCCGTCCACACAGCGCGCGGCCAACTGGCGACAGGCAGCTGCCAGAATCTCGGCAGACTCCAGGACATTCTCAGCCATGATTGGCATCATTACGTTCAATTCCATCTGGCCGGCAGCCACTGCCTGCGATACGGTCAGGTCGTTGCCGACGACCTGGAAACAGACCATGTTGACCATTTCAGGAATCGACGGGTTGATCTTGCCCGGCATGATGGAACTGCCGGCCTGCACTTCGGGCAGGGCGATTTCGGCAAGCCCGGTGGTCGGCCCGGAGGAAAGCAGACGCAAATCGTTCGCGACGCGTCCCAGTTCAACTGCGAAATCCCGTAACGCCGAGGAGGTCCGGCCAACCGGCGACTGCGATTGCATCGCGTGGATCAGGTTGTTCGCTTTGCGAAACGGCGTACCTGTCAGACGACACAATTCCGCTACCATGTGTTGGGCGTATTCCGGATGGGTATTCATGCCCGTCCCTGCAGCAGACCCGCCAATGCCCAGGTCCAGCAGATCGTCCGCCGTCCTCCTGACATGCGCCAACGCATCACGCAACGCATCCGCATAGGCTTTGAACTCACCACCGAGAGTCACCGGAACGGCATCCTGCAAATGGGTCCGCCCGCTCTTGATGACCGATTCATAGCGGTCGCCCACTCGCAGGAGCGAGTCCACCAGCCGGTCTGCTTCCGGATAGAACGCGTTCAGTGCATCTACAATGGCCAGGTGCATCGCCGTCGGATATGTATCGTTGGTGGACTGCCCCATGTTGACATGGTCATTCGGGTTCAGGACCGTATACGCGCCCTTTTCGTGCCCAAGCAGCTCCAGAGCGCGATTGCACAGCACTTCATTGGCATTCATGTTCGTGCTCGTCCCGGCACCGGCCTGGAACATATCGATGACGAACTGCTCGCGCAGCTTGCCCGACAACACCTCGTCGGCAGCCTGCTGGATCGCCTTCGCTTTGTCCTCCGGCAGACGTCCTGCCTTCAAATTGACGGCGGCAGCGGCACGCTTGACACGGCAGTACGCCTCGATCATTCTGGGGTGGATTTTGCGCGTACTTATCGGAAAATTGACCAGCGCTCGTGCCACGTTTACTCCATAATAGGCAGCGGCTGGTATCTCAAGCTCCCCTAGCGAATCCTTCTCAACTCGATACAGTGCCCTGGTGTCCATACTTGTGTTACTCCCCCTTGCTTGCAGAAATGTCCTGTTTCATCATGTTGATAGCCCGCAGTGGACGGCAGTCCTTCGGGCATACCTTCACACAATTGGCGTAGCTGTCACAGTCGAATACACCGCCAGGCGCGCTCGCGAACTGGACGCGCCAATCGTGACTGTCATCGCGCGGATCGAAGAAGAACTTGTATAACGTGACGCTTGCGGCAGGACCGATGAATTGAGCATCCTGCGCTCGCTTCGGGCAGTCGGAGAAACAGGCCGCACATTTGATACAGTCAATCGCGCGGTTGAGCTGGTCGAGGTTTCGTGTGGATAGCTTGTCATCCCAGGTCAGAGAATGATCGTGTTCGTCAACGTCTCGTTCGATGAACGGACGCACCCGCTCGAACGCTTCCCAGAAAGGCTCGAAATCGACCACCAGGTCTCTGATGACGCCCATGTTGCTGAGCGGGTCGATTACGATTACACCCTGCTCTGCGAGTGGAACGACCTGCGTCTTGCACGCCAGCGCAGCGGTCCCGTTGATGCGAACGGCGCAGGACCCACAGATCGCCCCGCGGCAACTGTAACGATAGGCGAAAGAGGGATCCAGATCTTCCTGCACCCTGTGAAATACATCTAGAACGGTCTGTCCGGGCAGCACTTCGAGCTCAAAGAACTCGCGGTAGCCTTCGGATTCGCCAGGTCCCTTGCGAAAAATGTCGAATTTTGCCTTCATACTTCCCCCCTAATACTTGATCTCATCAAGTGGCTGGGTGTCGATGACGGTTACGTCTCGGTAGGACAAGGCCATGTCCCCAGCAGGCGACATCGAAACCAGACTGTGCTTCAGGAATTCCTGGTTATCCAGATGCGGATAGTCGAACCGATAATGGCTTCCGCGTGATTCTCTGCGCGCGAGCGACGCCACCGCACACGCGTGGGCGACGTCGAGCATGAAGCCCAATTCCAGCGCTCTGATCAGCTCCATGTTGAACACCAGACTGCGTTCTCTGACCCGCACGCGCCGGTACCGTCCGACGAGGCGCTCGATCTCAGCCAAACCTGCCTGCATGGTATCGCGCTGTCTGAACAGGCCGAAACTGGCGACCATCTCCTGCTCCATCTCTTTCCGCAGTCGCGACGTCTCTTCCGCCGTCTCATCGTCGAACAGCGCCACGAACCTGGACACGGCATCACTGAGCAACACACCATCATCCTGGCGAGTGGGTCCCGTGTAGCCGTCCAGGAATTCGGCAAGCATGTTTCCCGCTCGAATGCCAAATACTACAGCTTCGAGCAGTGAGTTCCCGCCCAACCGGTTGGCGCCGTGCACGGACACACAACTCGCTTCACCTGCGGCAAACAGACCGATCAGTTTCGTCGCGCAGTTGGTATCGACGTCGATGCCACCCATCGTGTAGTGCACCGTTGGCCGAATCGGGATCGGTTCTTCGATGGGATCGACTCCGGCGAAATAGATGGATATCTCGCGAATCTGCGGCAAACGCACGGTGATCTTCTCCGCCCCAAGGTGCCGCAGATCCAAGCGCACGCAACCGTCCGCGAAGCCGCGTCCTTCGTTGATCTCCTGCTGGACGGAACGCGCAACCAGATCCCTGGGAGCGAGCTCCATGAACTTCGGCGCGTAGCGCTGCATGAACCTTTCGCCATCTTTGTTGATGAGGTAGCCGCCTTCGCCCCGTGCGCCTTCGGTGATGAGAATGCCATTGGGCAGGCCGGTAGGATGAATCTGGAAGAACTCGATGTCTTTGAGCGGTATGCCTGCTCTCAGCGCCAGAGCCATGCCGTCCCCGGTATTGATCAGCGCATTGGAGGATTGGCCGAACACGCGACCGGCGCCCCCGGTTGCGATCAGAGCGGCGCGAGCGGCGAAATAGCCCAGTTTACCGGTGGCATTGTCGAAAGCGAGAAGGCCGTGGAAGGCTTCGCCATCCTCAATCAGTGCAAATACGAACCACTCGGCGAAAACGTCTATCCTTCTCTTCACAGACTGCTCGAAACAGGTGGTCAGCAAGGCGTGGCCCGTTTTGTCGGCGACGTAACAGGTGCGATTGCGGCGTTGCCCGCCAAACGGTCGTTGTGCGTACGTTCCATCCGCATTGCGATCGAAGATCGCGCCCCAGCGGTCCAACGCATAGATGGCGGAAGAAGCCTCCCTGGTTAGAATGCCAACCGCATCCTGATCTCCAAGAAATCCTCCTCCTTTCAGGGTGTCGTAGTAATGGTCCTCCCACTTGTCATCGGCTGCAACCGCGGCGTTGATTCCCCCTTGCGCCGCGCCGGAGTGAGATCGAACGGGATGGACCTTGCTCAAGACCGCCACACGCAGGTGAGGATATTGCTCAGCCAGTGTCAGTGCAGCCGTGAGCCCGGCGAGGCCAGCGCCCATCACGACGACATCATAGTCGAAACGTTCCGCAATTTCCACTGTTCACCTCCGTTCGTACGCCAACAAGTATCAGTTTGCTCTCCGCACAGCCTTTACTTGTAGGTCTGGAACAACCGCCGCACGCGCTCCGGCGTGTAGGACAACGTGCGCACAACAATCGGCTCCCCTCGCAGCGCGGTCAAGTGGTCACCAAACACGGGACGAGTCACCTGGTAGTATATGCCGGTCGGGATGTGGTCCTCGGGGCCCAGCGTCAGCTTCAGAGCCGCTTCCAGATCCGCCGGATCGTGATCCGGCACAATGGGTGTGGCGCGCTGTTTGTACCAGGCAAAGGTGTTGATCTTATTGAAAGACACGCACGGGAACATGACATCGACGAGAGCGGCACCACGGTGACGAATGGCTTGCTTGATGAGCGCAGTGAGTTGTTCTTTCTCGCCGGAGAACCCTTTCGCCACGAACGTTGCACCGGCCGCCAGCGCCAGCCGAGTTGGGCTGAGCGGTTGCGAGCCGGTTCCTTCCTGGTGAATCTTGCTCCGGAAATCGTAGGCCGAAGTCGGCGAAGCCTGGCCTTTGGTCAGGCCGTACACCCGATTGTCTCCAGCAATGATGGTGACATTCAGGTTACGGCGCAACGCGTGAATCAAATGATTGCCCCCTTCGCCGTAGAAGTCGCCATCTCCGGAAATGGCCAGCACGATGGCGCGCTGATTGGCCATTTTCATGCCCAGGGCGAGCGGCAGGGTACGCCCGTGCAACCCATCGAACATATTGGTCTTGATCGAGAAGCCCAGCTTCGACGTTTGTCCGATCCCGGCCGCTACGATGACGTCGTTGGGCGCGATCTCCAGATCACACAGCGCCCGCTTGACACAATCGAGAATGTCGAAATTGCCGCATCCGGGACACCATTCGGGCGTGGAATAGGCATAGCTCTCGCAATTCATGTGCGGTTCTCCAAATCTCTCTCGACCAGCTCGAGAACGTCTTCCACAGTAAACAGGCGACCGTCGATTTTCCCGATATGCCCGTGCACGGAGATGCCTGTCTGCAACAACAGGAGCTGTCCAAGCTGCCCGGTGTAATTTCCTTCAATGGTGAGCAACCGGCGCGCGCTTCGCAGCGCAGACCGCACATTGTCCTCATTCATCGGATAGAGATAGCGGAATACCGCTGCGCCCAGATCATGGCCCCGTTCGCGCAATATACCGAGGGCCTCGCGCAACGGGCCGGCGGTCGAACCCCAACACAGGAGCAACGTGTCCGCATCACCATGAATCACTTCCGGGCCAGGTAGAGTTGCCGCAACACCCACCAGTTTTCGCATCCGCTTTTCCACCTGGCTGACCCGGTTGCCAGGGTCGTCCGTCAGATGCCCGACTTCGTCGTGTTCATGGCTGTCCTGCACGACTATCCACCTGGACAACACCGGATAAGCTCGCGGAGACACACCGGAATCGGTGACCTCGTAACGGCGCAGCACAGCGGATTGCTCCGGTTCCGGCGCGATCAGCCCGCGATCTATCGCCACTTTGGACAGATCGTATTCGGGCACGGAGCACTGTGCATCGGCAAAAGCCTGATCGTCCAGAATGAACACCGGCAATTGCCACCGTTCTGCAAGGTTGAACGCCTCTGCCGTCAGATAGAAAGCATCTTCGTGGTCGGACGGCGACAATACAACGCGGGGAAACTCGCCCTGCGCTGCGTGAACGATGAATAACAGATCGGACTGCTCTGTCCGCGTCGCCATTCCGGTCGCCGGTCCCGACCTCTGCGCATCGACAATGACCACCGGGGTCTCCGTCACGCCGGCCAACCCGATCGCTTCGGTCATCAGCGAAAGCCCCCCGCCAGAACTGCCCGTGGCTGCGCGTGCACCGGCATAGGCCGCTCCGATCGCCGCATTGAGGGCGGCAATTTCGTCTTCGACCTGTTCGACTGCGATGCCAACCTCACTGCCATGTTGAGCCAACGTATTCAGAATCGAGGTGGCCGGGCTCATCGGATATCCTACGTACACTCCGACACCGGCGGCAATCATCCCGAGCGCTATCGCTTCGTTACCGCTTACGAGCAACCGTCCATTCTCACCGGTATGGCCAAATGCTGGGGTACGGACCTGCTCAGCGAATGCAAACTCGGAGATAGCACGGATCACCTCCGCATTCAGCTCCAGGATTTCGGGTTTGAGCCGCTTGCCCAGGGACGCCTCGACGGCTCCGATCAAGACAGGAGGAGGATAACCCAACGCGGTAAACAACATCGCCAGCAACTTGACGCCGACAAAGCGCGGCGTACGGGCAGCAAGAGGACCCGCTTCCTGCGGCAACACATGCAGGCGCGGGTCCAGCAGATTGTCTCGGTCCGTATCCAGACAGAAAGCTATCCCCTCATCCACCAGGTCTGGCAAGTGGATATGAAGGCTTTCCGCATTCAACGCAAGCAGATAGTCTATTCGCTTCACCGCGGCCGCCAGAGGGTGCTCGGAGCAACGAATGCGCATGAAGTTGTGCCCACCACGAATGCGCGATTGGTAGTCCTGCGTCGAGTAGACGTGCAACCCCAATCCCATCAGCGCCTTACCCAGAATTCCTGCCGCCGATTGTACACCCTGTCCTGCTGCCCCCGCTATCACTATGTTGAGATCAGGCATAGTTATCTCCTCAAATGCCAGCCGTTCGTTTCACAGGGTAGGTTGTATCGCCCAGCCTATAGACTCAGCACGACATCAGGAATTGACCAGACGCCATGTGACGCCATGTGAACGTTCGACTACGGGACGAGTTCACTTCTTACCTGCGCGTCGAGCATGTTCCTGAGGACCAGCGGCAGAATGCCACCGTGCCGGTAGTATTCGATCTCAACCGGTACGTCGATCCGGCAGATCATGCTGATGGTTCTACGGCTGCCATCCTCCGCGATCACCTCCACCTTGATCTCCTGACGGGGAGTGAGGTGATCGTCGACGTGGATCGTGAAGCGTTCCTGCCCCGCCAACCCGAGGGTGCTCGCGGTCTCTCCGGGCCTGAATTGCAGCGGCAGCACACCCATCCCAACCAGGTTGCTGCGATGGATCGTCTCGAACGATTCGGCGAGCACAGCGCGGACGCCCAGCAGTTGCGTGCCCTTGGCCGCCCAATCGCGACTGCTGCCCATGCCATAGTCGGCGCCGGCAAGCACGATCGTCGGCACATGCTCCCGGCGGTAGCGCAGCGCTGCGTCGTATACGGACGTAACGTCACCGGTCGGGAAGTGGGTGGTCCAGCCTCCTTCGGTCCCGGGCGCCAGCTGGTTCCGCAGGCGCAGGTTGGCGAAGGTCCCGCGAACCATCACCCGGTCGTTGCCGCGACGGCTGCCGAACGAGTTGAAATCTTCCGGAGCTACGCCCAGTCCGATCAGGTATTGTCCGGCAGGGCTGTCCACCGGAATCGCGCCCGCCGGGCTGATGTGATCGGTGGTCACGCTATTGCCCACCTTGACCAATACCCGCGCTTCCTCAATCGGTGTGATCGGCTGTGTGGACACACTCAAATCGACGAAAAAGGGTGGCTCCTGGATGTACGTACTGTCCGATCGCCAGTCATACACCGGTTCGCCGGTTACAGGCAGGCTGTTCCAATCCTCGTTAGCCGTCTCGATTCCGTCGTAGGCTTCCAGGTAGGCTTCGGGCCGCCGAGCGGTTCGCAAATACCCCGAAATTTCGGCACTTGTCGGCCAGATGTCCTTCAGATAGACCCTGGTCCCATCCCGGCTTTCGCCGAGAGGTTCAACCGTCAGGTCGATATTGACGGTTCCCGCGAGCGCGTAGGCGACGACGAGCATCGGCGAAGCCAGGTAGTTGGCCCGCGTGCGTGGGTTGATCCGTCCTTCGAAATTGCGATTCCCGGACAACACGCTGGCGACGACCAAGTTACCCTCATCGATCGCTCCCGCGACGTAAGCGGGCAACGGCCCGCTGTTGCCAATACACGTGGCACAGCCGTACCCTGCCACGTAGAATCCCAGGGCTTCGAGATAGGGCAACAACCCGGACTTTTCGAGGTAATCCGTGACCACTTTGGAGCCCGGCGCGAGACTCGTTTTCACGTACGGCTTGACGGACAGCCCCGCCTCAACCGCCTTCTTCGCCAGCAAGCCTGCACCCAACAGCACCCACGGGTTGCTCGTGTTAGTGCAGCTGGTAATCGCGGCAATCACCACATCGCCATGAGTCAGCGTTCCTGACATGCCATCTGGATAAGCGATCCTGACAGCAGCGTCACACTGCGCGCCGGACAGATTGTACCCACGCTGTTCCAGAGGAGCGTGCAGGTCCCGCACGAACTGCGCCTTCATGTCCTTCAGCAGCACGCGGTCCTGGGGCCGCTTGGGGCCCGCCAGACACGGTTCGATCGTCGAGAGATCGAGATCCAAGACCTCCTGGTACTCCGGCACAGGGGAGTCATCTGCACGGAACAAACCCTGCTTCTTACAGTAGTTCTCTACCAACTCCACCTGTTCGCGCGTACGCCCGGTATACCGCAAGTAGTTCAGCGTTTCGTCATCCACCGGGAAAAAGCCGGTCAGCAACCCCATCTCAGGGGACATGTTCGAGACTGTCGCCCGGTCGGGTAGAGACAACGCAGACACGCCCGGCCCGAAATATTCGGCTATCTTTCCGACCACACCTCTTTTACGCATCAACTGGGTGATGGCCAGGACCAGGTCGGTTGCATTTGCCCCTTCAGGCAGCTGGCCGGCCAGGCGCACCCCCAGCACGTCCGGCATCAGCCGGTAATAGGGCTGCCCCAAAACCACCGCCTCAGCCTCGATGCCCCCGACCCCCCAGGCCAACACGCCCAACGCATTGATCATCGGCGTATGGGAATCGGTACCCACCAGTGAGTCAGGATAGGCCACACTCATCCCGTTTTCGGTGCACAGTTGGACGACTTTGCCCAGGTATTCCAGGTTGACCTGGTGGCAGATGCCGTTTGCAGGCGGAACGATCGAGAGATTCTGAAACGCCTTCTGCCCCCAGCGCAGGAATTCAAATCGTTCCCGGTTACGTTCGAACTCGAGACGCGCATTGACTTCAGCCGCATCTTGTTGTCCGGAGACGTCCATCTGAACACTGTGATCGACGATCAAATCGACTGGCACTTGTGGATTGACCCGTTTCGGATCTCTACCGAAACGCGCCATCGCACTCCGCAAAGCAGCCAAATCAACCAGCGCCGGGACTCCGGTGAAGTCCTGCATCAAAACCCGCGCTGGTTTGAACGGAACGACAACGTTCGTTGATCGTCCGGGGGCATATCGGGCCACGTTCAGAACGTCATCCGCTGTAATCTCCCGCCCGTTCTCGTTACGCAGGATTGCTTCGAGCAACACTTTGAGCGAGTAGGGAAGCCGCGCAACGTCAGCGACGCCGTCCTCCGCAAGCTTCTCCAACCGATAGAAGGCAATTGCTCCTCGGCCAAAATCCAGAATGCTCCGTGTCCCAAAAGAATCTTTAGTAACCATTTTGGAAATTCCCTCTCCGTCCATGCGCGAACGCTCAGCTCAGCATCTGCACTGCCAGCTCCGCGACTTCCTCAGGATGTCGCGCGATCCGCACGCCCACAGACTGCAAAGCGTCGATTTTGTCCTGTGCCGACCCCACACCCCCGGAAACGATCGCGCCTGCATGTCCCATCCGCTTATCGGCGGGGGCGGATTGTCCGGCGATGAGTGCGATCACGGGTTTCGTCATCTTCTCGGCGATGAACGCGGCTGCCTCTTCCTCTTTGGAACCGCCGATCTCGCCGATCAGCGCCACCAGATCGGTCAGCGGGTCATCCTGGAACAGCTGCAACACATCGACGAAACTGGTCCCGGAAACAGGGTCCCCGCCGATACCCACCGCCGTCGACTGTCCCAAACCTCTCTGCGTCAGTGCGTAGACAACCTCATAAGTCAATGTGCCACTGCGCGAAACGACACCTACCGGCCCCGGTATCAAAATGTTTCCTGGAATGATGCCAACCTTGGCTTCTCCAGGCGAGATGACGCCGGGACAATTGGGCCCTAACAATCGAACGCCCTGCGCATCCAGATAGGCTTTTGCCTTGATCATGTCGAGCACCGGAATTCCCTCAGTGATACAAACGATGAGTTTGATACCACCATCAGCCGCCTCGATGATCGCATCAGCAGCGAATGGGGCAGGAACGTAGATCACTGAAGTGTTTGGTTCGGTAGCAGCGACGGCGTCCTTTACTGTACTGAAGATGGGCACGTTATCCATCCAGCTGCCACCCTTGCCCGGGGCGGTTCCCGCTACGACCTGCGTGCCATATTCAATCATCTGTTTGGTGTGAAATTGGCCCTCCCGCCCGGTGATGCCCTGTACCAACAACCGTGTATCCTTGTTTACCAGAATGGACATGCTTCCCCCTATCAACCAGCCTGACCGCTTTGTGGGTCAGGCAATACACTCTGCGCAGCTTTCACTGCCAGTCGGGCAGCTTCCACCAGACTACTGGCAGTCAACAGATTGGCACCTGCCAGAATCTCCAACCCCTCTTCACTATTGGTTCCCGCCAGGCGCACAATGATCGGGACGTCCGTCTGGATTTCGTGCAGCGACTGTACGATCCCACGGGCCACCTCATCCCCGCGCGTGATCCCCCCGAAGATATTGATCAGAATCGCACAGACATTCACATCAGACAGAATGATGCGCAGTGCTGCTGCCACTCTGTCCGCACGTGCGCCGCCGCCGATGTCCAGGAAATTCGCCGGCTCAGCACCATGCAGCTTGATGATGTCCATCGTTTCCATCGCCAAGCCGGCCCCATTGACCATACAGCCGACACATCCATCCAGGCGCACGTAGCTGAAGCCGTTGCGCCGTGCTTCACTCTCGTGGATGGTTTCCTCGCTCGGGTCACGCAGCTCCGCCAGATCACGATGCCGGAACAGCGCATTGTCGTCGAGCACGATCTTGCCATCGACTGCCAAGAGCTCGTTGTCCGCGGTGATGACCAACGGATTTATCTCCGCCAGAGCGGCATCGTTGTCCATAAATGCTCGATAGAGCCCCGTACACACTGCCACGAAGGCATTGAGGAACTCGCTTTCCAGGCCGATGCCCGCAGCCAACTCACGACACTGGAACGTGTAGAGTCCCATGCGCGGATCGACGAAGATCTTGACGATTTTCTCCGGCGTTTCGCGGGCGACCTCTTCGATATCCACACCGCCGGCTGCGGAGGCCATCATGACCACACATTGCGCACCGCGATCGACCACAGCTCCCAGGTAAATCTCTTTGGCGACATCGGCAGCCTCGTCCACGAGCACTTTCTGGACCTTGAGCCCTTTGATGTCTTTACCCAGTATCTCCGCCGCCACTTTCTCCGCTTGCGACTCATCGGCCGCCAACCGAATGCCTCCGGCTTTACCCCGCCCCCCGACGAGCACCTGCGCCTTGACCACGACCCGGCCACCCAGACGATCCGCGATCCGACGGACCTCTTCCGGCGTGGCAGCCACGTCCCCCGCAGGGATTGGAATACCGTAATTGGCGAATATGCGTTTGGATTGATATTCTTGCAGCTTCATTCACTCGCCTCCACTGATTTTGGCCTCCGTGTACCGGCCATCGGACCCCGAACCAACCACTCAGGTCCTCCCTTACGCTTCACAATTCGGAGAGTGCTGGTGCAGCGCGTTGCGACGGTATAGCACAAGGAAGACTGATGCGTTGTGTCTATTATATCATATCAGCCGCCATTGACAATACCATCCTGCCCGCCGGTCTGCGCCACAGCAGATTGACACAGTCTGGTACAGCGGGCGGCCCTCCAGCAAATTTGGCGCGTCAAAGGCGCTGCTCTTGTCATCTGAAACCTCGGATGAATCCTCGTGCGGAAGTTTCTTGTTGTGCCGGCGCGGCCATGATATAATCAACCGCAAGGGTTCATTTTGGGGTACGCCCCTTCAGAAGGAGACAGATCATGTCCGGGATTCTTGCCCGAGCGCAGTTGAAATGGTTGATGCCTATCGTGCTCATCTCGCTGCTTGGTTGTGGAATGGCGAATCGAATCAGCGTGATGTTGAGCACACCTACACCGCTACCCACCCTGACCTCGCTTCCCTCCCCCACAGCGATGTTGACCGTCGCGCCCACCACAGTCCAGATCGCAATGGTGGCAACACAAACACCACAGGCCGTCATTTCGCCGGAAAAAGTGCTGCCACCCACCGTCGCGGCAGTCGTGGAGATTACCGCAACCGCGACGCTGGCGCCAACGCCAACGCCCACTCCGGGGCCGCTCAGTTTCTACTTGAGCAAATTCAGTGCTAAATGCGCGGAAGACGGGGCAAGAGCGGAAATATCCGTGATCGATGACCAGGGACAAGCCATGCCCGGAATTACGTTGGACCTGCTCAACGGCTCCGCCACCCCTATCTCCACGCACGTCACTGACGAACAGGGAAATGCGTCTTTACCAGTCGGCGATTACACAAGCGCAGGGTGGATTGTGAGAATCAGCGACGACGATGGCGGGAGCGTGCCTGCGCGAATGGTCAGGGTGAACCGCCCCGAGCTGGGCTGCGCGCCGCCCTATTCGATCGAAATCGAGTTTCAGAACAACGTTCCCAAGAAACAGGTGACAGCATGGCCCGATCGCCAACCCATTTCGATGGCCTATCCGCCTCGCACCCAAAAAGAGGGGCCGTGGTCTCCCGATCATGTCAGACCGCTTGCCGATTGGCCCCGACCACCGCACGACAATGGCATGGGTATCCATTTCTTGCCCATCGGATACTATGCGGATTGGGTCGTGGACTTACTGATCGAGCACATGAAAGAAATGCACATGACGTGGTGTGTCGTGCTTTACAACGACGACCTGGCGCTACGAATAGCCGCCGAACGCTTCCGCAATGCGGGCATCATGGTCATCTGGCGCCCTAACATCAGCCCCGACGCGAGTTACATCTACATGGAACGGGACGTCCAGATTCTGCAGGAAATCGGCATGCCGCCATACATCCAGATCTTCAACGAGCCGGAGGTCACGCAGGAGTGGGCAGACGGCGATGGCGAAATCAGAATCAAGCGATTCGCCGACAACTGGATGAAGTTCGCCGACATTGTCTACAATGCGGGAGGCTTTCCCGGCCTGCAGTTGGTTGATCCGGAAACGCTCCCTTACCTGATAAACCGTATCAGAGAAAAGGGGAATGAGTATCTGTTCAACGAGATGTTCTTCGTTGCCCATCCCTACGGTTCGAACCATCCGCCCGATTACCCCTATGATGCCAACATGCAGGCACGAGAACCAGGGAAGACCGTAGACGACGACTGGTTCGGCACCCTGGGTTTCTTGAAATATGCTCACATCTTCCAGGCCCAGCTCGGCTTCGTGCCCCCAATCATCATTGGAGAAGGTGGCTGGACGGTCACCGTACACGAAGATGACAAATACCCGCCGGTAGGTTTTGGCGAGCATCGGGACTGGCATACCGAGGTGTTCTCCTGGTTTAAGAACAACAGCCTGTCGAACGGCGAGGCATTGCCCGATTACCTGTTCAGTTTCAATCCCTGGATCATTGCTTCGGGCGGCGAGATGGTTTTCGACCAGGCAAGCTGGTACCAGAGCGAACAAAGTGGAACGAAGTCGATGACGATCAAGGCCCTGGAGCGGATACCGCCATTCGAGCGTAAATCCTCCTGGAACTGAACAAACCCTTGCTTGTCGTCATTGAGGGGCTATGACTATCAGCACTGACCAAGCCGACTGGGTACAAGAACGCATGGCCGACTATCGCGTCTTTGATGTCGCGGGTGAGCATTACGAGATTGGACGGTACCTCGGCCGGGCCACGCCGTTGCGCGTGGTTCCCGACCGAGGTGCCATTCCGCCGGACATCGATTACGCACGGGCGTGTCTGCAAAGAATTGGCCAGTTCCATCCGGGCCTTGAAGCGGAATATCGCGGCTTCGCCGCAGCCAAGGCGGTACCGCTTGAAGAAGTTCTTACCCATATCTCGCTGAACGTTACGAATGGACAGATCGGACAGTGCTCTACGATTGGGTTTCGGGACGCAACAGGGCACATCATCGTCGGAAGAAACTACGATTTCCGTTACCGCCAGCATCTGCGCTATCTGATCCACACGCACCCACCCGGATATGCGGCGCATTGCGGAACCAATAGTGGGCTGATCGGTGGCCGGTACGACGGTGTCAACGAATATGGGGTGTTCGTCTCCCTGCACACGGTGATGGCTAACCGTCCGAAGCAAGTCAGCCCCGGCATCCCTTTCCACCTCGTCGTCCGTATCGCGCTGGAAACGAGCGATTCCGCCCGTGCAGCCATGAATACCATCCGCATGATGCCTGTGTTTCACAGCTTCAACTATTTCGTTGCGGACAAGAACGAGATGTTCTTGATCGAGACGCACCCATCCCACGTTGAGGTGACAGGTGGAAAAGCGAGCATCATCGCGGTCACCAACCATTACCAGCATCCCGCGCTGCAGAAGCTGCACGGGAAACGGACGTTGCGACAGTCCCGCCAGAGATTGGCCTATCTGCGACAGCAGGCACAGGCATGGACGCCGGCCGAAGCGCCCATCACCACAGCGCAACGGTTGCTGCAAGACCACACGATACCCATTTGCGGCCATCAGGATGGAGCCGCAACGTTGTGGTCAGCCGTGTGCGTACCAGCAGAACATAAGCTTGCCTATGCATTCGGCGCCCCATGCCGAAATCCCTATCAGGACTTGCCGTGGCCTGGCGCAGGATGGGAATTGCCCAGCGCAAATAGCACTTTTGGGTAATTGTGCCTGTCAATCAAAAGTGGTAGAATATTGTGAGACTCTCTACGATAGATTGTCCTCCAAGTATTGCGTTTCCCTTTCTAGAAAATCAATTGACCACTACTCCATGCTAACGCAGCGCAACGCTTGCAGTTTGGTAGAATAGCCGTTCACAAACCGACGTCCGTAATCCGTCACCAGGTTGTCGCTTTGGGGACATTTTTCTGTGGCCAAATTAGCGTTCTTAATGGTTCCATCCCGACGTGATGATAGCAAACACCTTCCGTGAGCGAATAAGCATTTCGACGATCACGATTGGCTATGCAGCCCAAAAAGCATCAAGGAGGTGATATCCGATAAGATCAGTTTGACCGGCAATCCCCATAAGACATCTAAGGACAGGAATGGTGCATTTTCCGGAGTAGAGAAAAGAAAGGAGTCAGTCCCGTGACGAAAAGGCGATATGCAGTCAATATCATGCTCGTTGTCTCCCTTCTGATTACCGTTGGTCTGTTCAGCTCGGCAATGCTTGCCCATGCGGCAACCCCCGCAGATACCACGATGTGGGATCTCGTCGACACACTGAAGGGTTATACCTTCGTTGACTTGACCCACGCTTTCGCGCCAGGTATCCCGCGTTGGCCCGGCTTCGAAGATGCCGTGTTCACGAACGTCTACAACTACGATACCGACGGCTTCTGGGCACAAGAGTTCGACCATGTTGGACAGTATGGCACTCACGTCGATCCCCCGGCCCATTTCCACAAGGGGTTGCGTACCGCCGATCAGATAGACCTGAAGGAGATGGTTTCGCCGCTCGTGGTGATCGATGTGTCCGACAAGGTGGCAGAGAATCCGGATTACCAATTGACCGTTGACGACATCAAAGCCTGGGAAGAGAAATACGGTCCGGTTCCCGCAGGTGCATTCGTCGCCATGCGCAGCGATTGGGCCAAACGATTCGGTGATGTCGATGCGTTCTTCAACAAGGACGAATCCGGGCAGGCGCACTATCCCGGTTGGACGCTGGATGCGCTCAAGTACCTGTATGAGGACAGAAAAATCACTGCCAGCGGTCACGAGCCGCCGGACACTGATGCAAGTGTGCAGCAGAACGAAACCGGCTTCGCCGCGGAGAGTTATATCCTGGAGCAGGACCGCTACCAGATCGAGCTGATGAACAACCTGGACAAGGTCCCGGAAGCGGGCGCGGTAATCTTTGCGACCTGGCCGAAGCCGAAGGATGGCTCCGGTTTCCCCGCGCGCGTATTCGCGATTGTGCCGCCGTACGGTGAGTCTGGCTCTTTCGAGCTCTGGACGTTGCTCGAGGACCTGGAGAAACATGACTTCGTCGATTTGACCCATGCTTTTGCGCCAGGTATCCCGCGTTGGCCCGGCTTCGAAGATGCCGTGTTCACGAACGTCTACAACTTCGACCCGGACGGTTTTTGGGCACAACAATTCATCCACGTTGGCCAGTACGGCACCCACATCGATCCTCCAGCCCACTTCCACAAGGGCCTGGCGACGGTCGACGACATCGACGTCAAGGACATGCTCGCTCCGTTAGTGGTCCTGGACGTATCCGCGAAAGTCGCTGAAGACCCGGATTATCAGTTGACCGTTGACGATGTGCAAGCCTGGGAAGAGAAGTACGGTCCGGTTCCCGAAGGCGCATTTGTCGCCATGCGCAGCGATTGGGCCAAGCGGTTCGGCGATGTCGATTCATTCTTCAACAAGGACGAATCCGGGCAGGCGCACTATCCGGGTTGGACGTTGGACGCCCTCAAATACTTGTATGAGGACAGACGCATTCTTGCCAGTGGCCACGAACCGCCTGACACCGACGCAAGTGTGCAGCAGAATGAGACCGGCTTCGCTGCCGAGAGCTACATCTTGGAGAAAGACCGTTACCAGATCGAGTTGATGAACAACCTGGACATGGTCCCGGAAGCAGGCGCGATGGTCTTCGTTACCTGGCCCAAACCGCTGAACGGTTCCGGTTTCCCTGCACGCGTGTTTGCGGTACTCCCCTGAAAAGATTGCTCTGCCTGTAACGTAAGCGTGATGCGCACAGCCCTACAAGTGATTGTTTTGTGGGGCTGTGCTTTTTGCTCCGCTCGTGCTTGAATTATTCTTGCGCGCATGGTAAGATACTCGCCATCATGACCACGACGGAGGATCGATGTATTCGACGCGCTCCCGCAAAGTGACGGGTCTCTGGACCATGACAGTCGTTCTTCTGGTTTGTGCCACGGCCTTCAAATGGTCAACCGGCTTGGGCGCGGATGATGGGGCCACCTGGTCGGTGCTGGCCTCCGGATTAGCCTTGTTGGTTCCTATCGGGTTGGCTTTGTTGGCAAGTGGAGGCTTCGCAGACGAACGAGCCGCCCTTGCCGCACTGCTGGGGATAGCGGCGCTGTCCGTAGCCGTCGTCGGCTACCTGCTCACCGGATTCGCTTTCCAGTTCGGAGGCATTGGACTGGTCGCACCGACGTCAGGGCTGAAGGATTTGATCTGGGAGTGGTCATTTCTCGACGCAAACTGGGGACTCGGCTGGGGCATTCTTGGCCTGCGCGGTTTCGCTTTGAGTGCTGAGGCATCAAACCCTGCCGCATACACTCTATTCTTCTCGCAACTCGCCCCGGTCGCCACCGCCGTCCTGCTGCCGTTGTTGGCGCTCCGCAACCGCGTTGGGCCTCTGGTCGCGCTGATAACGACACTACTCGTCAGTATGATAATATACCCCGTCGCCGGCAATTGGGTCTGGGGAGGCGGCTGGCTCGCCAATCTGGGTACCAATCTCGGCTGGGGACACGGATTCGTAGATTACGCAGGCAGCGGCATGATTCACCTGTTGGGCGCCTGTATCGCATTGGCCGGGCTGATCGTCTTCACTCCACCTCCTGGAGACAGTCTCGAAACTCAACCCGCGCGCATGCCACCCATTCAGTTGCCGATTCTCTCCGTGCTGGGTAGTTTTGTCGTCCTGCCCGGGGTCATTGGGCTGGCGCTGGCCAATCCGCTCAGTGCAGGGAATGGCGTGGCAAGTCCCGTGATCGTGGTGAACCTGACCCTGGCCGCAGCGGGTGGCGCGCTTCTGGCACTGCTCTATTCGTGGTTCACCACGGGACAACCCAACGTTTACATGACCGCGCGCGGATTCGTCTGTGGTGTCGTTGCGGTCAGCGCCGCGTGCCCGTTTGTTCCGGCCTGGCTCGCGCTATTGATCGGAGCAAGCGCAGGCCTGCTCCTGCCCTTGATGAGCTACTTCTTCACCTGCGTCATCAAATTGTCCGATCACGCGCTGATCGTACCCATCCACGGGATCAGCGCGGTGTGGGGTTTACTGGCGGTTGGCTTGTTCGCCAGCGGGCAATACGGCGCAGGCTGGAACGGCGTCGGGGTCGAGGAGTTTCTGGGCGTGAAAGGGCAGGGCGTCACAGGCCTGCTGACGGCTACGAACCTCCAACCGGATTTCCCGCTACAGTTGTACGCACAACTCGTCGGATTGGTAGCCATCGCGGCATTCGCCTTCTTGAGCGCGTGGGTAGTTTTCAGATTGCTGTTCGCCGTCACGACAGCCGGTGACGTCCAGCAGGCTGTTGCAGTCACGACGGGACCCGCGACCGGTGCATCGCCGATGCCAGTGACGCCCGAGGCAGACTCGACGTCTTCACAGCACATCAGCCCAACCGACCAGCGCTCACAGTGAAACGTGCGCCAATGGGGTGTAAATCGCTCCACCAGACGTGAGGTCGCTGCGGATCAGGCTGACGGCAGAGACGTGCATCTCCACTGGCTTTCCCTTCCGATATGAAACCAGGAGATCTCCGAGCAGTTTGAGGTCCCCTTGCGCGACGCCCGGTCGCACGCGGCCCAGCGTGAGGTGCGGGGAAAAAGGTCTGTCTTCCGAAGGATATCCCAGTGGAGCAATCTCTCGTTCGAGCGTCTTCTGCACCGCCGCCAGCATGCCGGTGGGTTCTTCTACCCCCATCCAGACCACACGGGGACGCGCCGGATTGGGGAAACAGCCCACTCCGTGACACAGCATGCGAAACGGTACGCATCCGGTACAGGCGCGCAGAATCCCAGCTTCGATGTCCTTAAGCTGCCCAACAGGAACATCCCCAAGGAATTTCAGCGTCAGATGAATACCCGACGTGTTCACCCAGCGGACCGCCCCTTGCGGCGCTTCACTCCGGAGCTCGCTTTGTACCCGGTCGATGGCTCTCAACACGGCATGGTCCAATTCAATTGCAATGAAAGAGCGAATCACTCCACCCACAGACTTATGCATCGTTTGCTCCCGCAGGGCTGCCAGTTTCCATCCTTTGCTCCGGCTGTGCCCGGCCAAGAACACGCAGGGCATTACCGCCCAACACAGCACGTTCGACAAGCGGCGGAAGACCGGACGCCCTAACACGTTTCAGAAATCGCTCATGGCCGATGAGCGGATAGTCGGTCCCGAACAGGATTTTGTCGGGCACGATTTGTGTCGAGATGTTGAATATTCGGTCCCGATAGAGGAACAGGGACGCCGCAGT
>CAZPTF010000014.1:19628-25904 GCA_964589015.1 uncultured Anaerolineae bacterium | reverse complement strand
GTTCGTGAAGGCACGGAGATTCTCATCGATGACGGCGCCATCCGGCTGGTCGTCAGCAACGTAGAAACCCATCGTATCTCATGTCGAGTGGTCGGCGGCGGTCCGTTGCCGGCACGAAGCGGTCTAAATATACCGGGGTTATCTGCGGATTTGCCGCCCATCGGATGCAAAGACATCACCGATCTGGACGCGCTCTCCAGGCTGGACGTGGATGCAGTCTATCTGTCGTACGTCGAGACAGCCGAAGATATTGAGAGCCTGCGCGATCAACTACGGCAGCGACACAAATCGATCCCCATTACTGCAAAAATCGAACGCCGCGTCGCCCTCGACCATCTCGATGCAATCGCTGCTTCCGCGGATGCGATCTGCCTGGCACGGGGCGACCTCGGCGTAGAAATTCCACTATGTGATATCCCATTCGTGCAGAAACGCGTTCTGGCACGCACCCACAGCGCGAAAAAACCGTTCATTCTCGCCGGCGAAGTGCTCTACTCGCTGGTCACTCGCCAGATTCCGGCAAGAGCGGAACTGACTGATATTGCAACGGCGCTCGAGCAGGGCGTCGATGGCTTCATCCTCTCCGATGAGACCGCGGTTGGAATCGCCCCCGCAATGGCAGTACGCACGCTCGTCTCACTCATCGCCGGAATGACTCCGCACTTACGTGAATGCTGACCCACCTTCCAGCTCACCACCGGCTAAAATTCCAGGACAGTTCCCGCTGGACAGGGCTGAACCAGATCCCCAAAGGCTTTCCTGAGCGCCAGGAAACCGGAAGTGCCGGTGCAGTGATTGGGATAGAAACGCAAGCCCGGATATTCCGCCTTCAAGATATCAACCATTTCAGTCAGGTGTATCTGGTCGGCACCGTGCAAATGCGTCCCACCCACGATGGCCTGGATGGGTTCTGCAAACATATCCCGTACTTGAGAGAGGATGTTCAATATGCCGGCATGTGCACAGCCCAGAATCACTACCAGGCCCTCGCTGGCTTTCCAGACGAGGGAGAGATCATCGAGATATGGATCAGGGACGTATTGTCCCGCCTTGTTCACCACGTGCTTCGGGCTGCGCCCTTCCCAATGCTGCCGCCCATAGATGCTTCCGGTCGTCCACAGGTCCGGCACTACCTCCACCGATTTCTTGCTCAGTTGGAGATCGGACAGCTTTGACAGCTTTTTTGCGCTAAGCGGAATTCCGATAGACTTGGGTGATTTCTTCGTTCTCATCGAGAAACGCTCGTCGAAAATGGCCGAATGGGCATACACCGGCAACCCGTAGGCCGCCTTCAGGAAGGCCGCCAGACCGCCAGTGTGGTCGTAGTGCCCGTGACTCAACACGACTGCCGCAAAGCTCTTAGGTTTGCCTTTGAGCCTATCCAGGTTATGAAGAAGGACATCTCCACTCTGCCCAGTATCATATAAAACCGTACCGTTGGGCGTTTCGATAACAAATGCCAGCCCATGCTCACCCCATAGTGACGAGCCGGTTTGAACACAGTTGTCCACAGCGCAGATCAGCTTCATCCTTTCCTCCCTACTCCTTGGCTGCCACGTTCGCAGCAACCAAAATCGGATCCCACACTGGTGAAAACGGTGGAGCATAACTCATGTCCAGAGCGCGAATCTCATCGATCGTCATGTGTTGGTGCAAGGCGGTGGCAAGCACATCGATCCGCTTCGCTGCGCCCTGCTCGCCGATGATCTGACCGCCCAATAAACGCATCGAACCAGTTTCATAGATCAGCTTCACCCACAACGGAGTAGTCCCCGGATAGTAGTGAGCGCCGGACTGGGATTTGATCATGGTCGATTCAATATCATAACCGAATCCCTTCGCCTCCTCCTCCGTCAATCCGGTCCTGGCAACCTCCAGATCTAACACTTTGCTCACCGCAGTGCCCACCACCCCACCGAATGTGACATCACCGCCGGCGATATTCGTCCCGGCCGTCCGTCCTTGCTTGTTTGCCGTAGAGCCTAACGGAATATATGCAGGTCGATCTAACACCAGATGATGTACTTCGGCACAATCCCCTGCGGAATACACGTTGGGGATACTCGTGCGCATGTGCGTGTCGATCGCGATCGCACCGGTGGCACCCAACGCGATTCCCGCGTCGTTTGCCAACCCCACATTAGGCCGCACGCCCAGCGCCAGGATCACCACATCGGCCGGGAAACGATTATGTTCGGTAACGACGAAACGAACGCGCCCGTCCCCCTCGAATGCCTTTACCCCATCCGAAACCGAGAGCGTTACACCATGCTTCGCCAGCTCTTCGTCGACAATCTTGACCATGTCTTCGTCGAACGTCTTCATAAGCACTCGGGGAGCGACATCGACCACCACGGTATCGACACCCATGCATTTGAAGCAGTCCAGCATCTCCAGCCCAATGTAACCACCACCGACGATGACTGCTGTACGTGGGTGCGCGGTCTCCACAAAGTGTCGCAGTGCCAGGCCGTCCTCCAACGTCCGCAACTGAAAAATGCCCTTCAGATCGATGCCGGGGATCGGCGGCCGGATGGGGCTTGCCCCTGTCCCAATCAATAGCTCGTCATAGGGCTGCTCGAATTCCCCACCGTCGTCGAGGTTGCGTACGCGGACGACCTGTCGCCCGAGATCAATCGCACTCACTTCGTGCCGGATGTGCAGGTGGATGCCAATTTTACTGAAGCTCTCTGGTGTACGGGCAAGCAGCTTGTTCTCGTCGGGCATCTGCCCGCACAAGACCTTGCTGAGATTCTGGGCCGACTGGGCGGAATCCTGCCCCACAGGGATACGCCCGCAGATGAACCAGGGGAGCCCACACGCTCCGTATGAAACATAGCTACCCTTTTCAAACACCGTCACATCAATGCTCGAGTTGCTCCTGCGCACTTTTGCTGCCGCACTCATACCCGCAGCAACACCGCCCACGATCACTAAGCGTTTATTGTCAGTCATTCGTTACCCCTTTCTCAGTGATATACCGTGCCCCCGCAAACAGCGCCCGTTTGTTGGGTTCGACAATCTTCTGGCGACGTGGCGGGATATGTTCATCCAATGCCTGTGCGATTGCCTCAAGAGGAACAACTGGCCGCACGGCAAGCAAGCCACCAAGAAGCACCACGTTCGCCATCCGCACATCTCCCAATTCGTTGGCGATGGTATTCGCCGGAACACAGATATTCGTTATATCGGTCCGCCCGGAGCGGCTGCTGATGAGCGAACTGTTGATCGCAATGACACCGCCCGGTTTAACCAAAGGCTCGTACTTATCAAACGATGGCTGGTTGAGCACCAGAGCAATCGAAGGTCGAAGGATCAAAGGAGAGCCGATCTCCACATCAGAGACGATCACGATGCAGTGAGCGGTTCCGCCACGCATTTCCGGCCCATAAGAAGGCATCCAGGTCACCTGACAGCCTCGATCCATGCCGGCATAAGCGAGCAATTGTCCCGCGAACAGGGTCCCCTGCCCTCCAAAACCGGATATGATAATCTCTTCCTGCATGGCCAATCTCCTTTCCGTCGAGTCGGAACTCGCGTCCCGCGGACAGCCCGTTCAGCGCCTTGCCGAACATGATCCCCGCAAGATACCTGCGCTGCGTGGCGCCATCAGGGATGCGCGCTACAGATCTCGAACGGCATCCAGCACTTTGTAGTCTCCCAGCGGATAATAAGGTAGCATTTTGTCTTCGATCCAGCTCAGTGACTCTTTAGGGGTAAGGCCCCAGTTCGTAGGACAATTCGAAATCACCTCGACCAGCGAATAGCCCAGCTCTGCTTGCTGTACTTTGAACGCCGTGGTAATGGCCCGTTTCAGTTTGGCAATATTCCCCGGGTTGGTAGCGGCGCGCCGCACCACGTAGGCTGATCCCGACAAAGCCGATAACAATTCAGCAACGCGGATCGGATAGCCCGCCAATTCGACATCGCGCCCATCGGGTGTGGAACTGGTAATCTGCCCTGGCAACGTGGTGGGCGCCATCTGTCCGCCGGTCATCCCATACACGGCGTTGTTGACAAAAATGGTCGTGATGTTTTCCCCGCGTGTCGCCGCGTGAATGACCTCGCCGGTCCCGATCGCCGCCAAATCACCATCGCCCTGATACGTGAACACCGTAGCCTGAGGGCGGACCCGTTTGATCCCCGTTGCCATAGCAGGGGCGCGCCCGTGCGCTGCCTCCGCAAAATCGACGTTCAGGTAGTTATATGCCAGCACAGAACAGCCGACCGGTGCGACGCCAATCGTACTTTCCCTGATCCCCAGTTCGTCGATCACTTCCGCAATGACCCGGTGGATCACCCCGTGCAGACAGCCAGGGCAATAATGTGTGTGAACATCGCACAGGGCTTCGGGCCTCTGGAACACTACCTTTTCCGACATGACAATGACCTCCCGTTTTCTGCCTGCGGCTCGCCGTGTACCATTCACGCCATACGCTCAGATGACATCGCGGGATAGGCCAACGGCGCAGCACCGCTCAGAGCAGCTTCTTGATTTCCGCCACGACATCCTCGGGAAGAGGGACCTGCCCACCCATCCGCCCAAAGAAATGTACGGGTTGCCGGTCATGGATCGCGAGGCGGACGTCATCCACCATCTGGCCGGCACTCATCTCGACGACCAGCAACCTCTTGCCCACGGCGGCCTCCGCCAATGCCTCGTACGGGAACGGAAAGAGCGAAATTGGTCTGAACACACCGGCCCGAATCCCTGTATTCCGAACGATCTGAGCCGCTGTCTGTGCGATCCGCCCCGAGGTACCATACGCGACGAGGAGAATATCCGCGTCATCAGCCCGAAACGTCGTGTAGCGGACCTCAGCCTGCCTGATTCTCGCGAAAATCTCCTGCAAATGCAGATTGACTTCCTCCATGCGGTCCGCATTGAGATGGAGGGAAGTGATGATATTCTTCTCGCGATTCTTCGCACCGCTCAGCGCCCACGGTGGATCGGCATCGCTGACCTGACGCATCGGGGGCAGCACGACCGGCTCCATCATTTGTCCGATCATCCCATCGGCGGCAATCAACACCGGTTGACGGTAGTGATCGGCAAGGTCGAACGCAAGGACGACCAGGTCGATCGTCTCCTGGATGGTGGCGGGGGCCAGCACGATCAGCTCGTAATCGCCATGTCCGCCGCCCTTGGTCACCTGCAAATAATCGGCCTGCGACGGCTGAATGTTCCCCAGGCCCGGACCGCCCCGCGTGATGTCCACGATGACGGCAGGGACCTCGGAACACGCGATGAATGACACGCCCTCCTGCATCAGACTGAACCCGGGGCTGGATGTCGTGGTCATCACGCGGACGCCCGCACAAGCAGCACCATAGACCATGTTGATAGCTGCCAGCTCACTTTCAGCCTGAACGAAGGTACGCCCTAACGCAGGCATCCGGCGCGACATATATTCCAGAACTTCCGTTTGCGGTGTAATGGGATATCCAAAGTAGGCCTGACAACCGGCGCGGACCGCAGCTTCACCAATGGCCTCGTTGCCCTTCATCAGGATCTTCTCCCCGCTCTGTCCGGTAGACATGGCACACTCCTTTCTTGACGCGGCAGACAATCATTGCCGAAACAGACTCCTCACTCCGCCTGCACAGGTATGGTTCTCCGCTGAGAAAGCTCCATCCAGCGAAAAAGCCACCGCGCAACCCAATGCTTCAGCAATAGCTACCGGTAGACTTTGATGACAACATCAGGGCACATCCGAGCGCACATCGCGCACCCCGTACACCTGCCTTCAGGATCTACGAACTCCGAAATTCGATATCCCTTCTGGTTGAATTTTTCCGCCATTCGCACCAGACTTCGTGGGCAAGGAATGGTGCATAACTCACACCCCTTGCATCTTTCTTCGTCGATTTCGATTCTGGGCATACTTTGGATCCCTCCAGTCGGCAATTCGGTCTCATGCCCGACATCAAAAGAATTCAACTGAGAATCACGGATGCGCCATACCGCGCTCGCCAGTAACAACATGCACTTTCCGGAACAGAACGCGCGTCATACGCCTTCCCAGGGCAGCACAAAATATCGCTTCAACGGAAGGATGGGCACCCCCCAATCTGTTTCTGCGTCGAAACAGGCAGTCAATTGGCCCGGAACCACCAGGAACGAAATGGGCAAACCCAACAAACGCGCAGCAGCCTCCACCACAGTGTGTCCTTTGCGGATTAGATCTGGTTCTGTCAGATTCATCAAGTTGGGATTGCTTACTAGAGAAGAGACCGACAGCCGCGAGCTCGCCTCTATCTCTTTGACCGAGATCA
>CAZPTF010000014.1:1679-19528 GCA_964589015.1 uncultured Anaerolineae bacterium | reverse complement strand
ACACCGATCATGATACCTCTTGCGAAATAGGTAATGCTCTTAGCCAACATATTCCCTGCTTCGAGATTGGGGGTGACCAACACATCGGCTTCACCCGCAACTGCGCCAACAATCTTTTTGACCCTGGCTGCCTCAACTGAAACCGCATTATCCAGCGCAAGCGGCCCATCCACCAGCCCCCCGCGGATCTGACCACGATCCGCCATCTTCGCCAAGCTGGCGGCATCGATACTCACCGGCAACTTGGGGTTAACCATCTCATTCGCTGCCAGAATGGCAACCTTGGGTTGCTCGATTCCCAGTTTCAGAGCGACGTCAATCGCGTTTTGAACGATCTCAGCCTTTTGTTCCAACGTCGGTTCGATCACTACCCCCGCATCGCTAACCAGAATCAGCCGTGGGAAATCGGGGATCTCGAACACCGCCACGTGAGTCAACAACCGTCCGGTGCGCAACCCGAACTCCTTGTCGAGAACAGCCTGTAGAAAAAGCCGCGTTTCTACACGCCCCTTCATGGCAATCTCCGCCTCACCGTCCGCAATCAAACGCATTACGCGCTGAGCAGCCGCTTGCGGACTGGCTTCCTGCAACAACGTCATCCCCGTGAGATCGACTTGATTTCTCTCCGCCTCTCCCCTGATGGTCTGCTCGTCACCCACCAGGATGAACTCAGCCAGTCCCAATTGCCGTGCTTCCGCCACAGCCAGAAGCACTTCGTGTTCATCAGGCCACGCCACACCGATGGTACCAGGACCCGCCTGGCACGCGGCTTCGGTGAGTTGTCGGTAGTTGTTGATCCGCACTTCGTATTCCCTTCCTTTCTTCGCCTCAACACTGGCTTGGACCTTCGCCCTTCTTCCCCGCTGGCGGACCGAGTCGTTGTTAAGACGCTTTTCGCCGCCGAGATGTCGTTCCGCGACTTGGAATCATCGGACGGGACTGCCGGTCTCGACCCATTGAGTCGCGTAGCTTGCCTGGGCTGACATCAGGACGCCGAGTTTTCCAGCTTTGCCATCTGTTCTTCATCCACACAAGGCAACGTAAAGTAGAAGGTGCTGCCTTTGTTCAATTCACTGCTCACCGAGACTTTTCCGTCGTGAGCCTCGACGATTTTCTTGACAATCGCCAAACCCAACCCGGTACCACCATAACGCCGGGTCATGGAGCCATCGACCTGGAAGAAACGATCGAAGACCTTGTCCAACTTGTCTTCGGGAATGCCGATCCCTTGATCTTGCACCGAGACCAGAACCTGACCAGATTCCGCCGTCACGCGAATCAGGACTTCGCTCCCCCGGGGACTGAACTTTATCGCATTTCCCAGTAGATTGTCAAACACCTGCAGAATACGGTCACGATCCACCATAACGCGGGGCAGGTTGAGCGGCACGTGATATTTCAGCCGCACCTGTGCCTTATCGGCAGCCACTTGCGCGCCTTCCACCGCTAAGGAGACGACCTCTCGCAATTTCACGGGTTCGAAGTTGAACTCCCCTACCTCGCTTCGCTGGAGAGTGATGATATCCCCAACCAACCGAACGACAACAGCGGTTCGCTCGGACACGACGCGAAGCGCATCCATCTGTTGCGAATTGAGCGGTCCCAGTGAGCACTCGTTCAGCAGCTCCACATATCCCTTGATGAACGTGAGCGGCGTGCGCAATTCGTGGGAGATATTCTGCACCAGTTCCGTCTTGAGACGGTCGGCCTCACGCAGCTCCGCATACGCGCGTTCCAGCCGCTCGGCCCGTTCTTTCAGTCCCCCGTAGAGCCGCGCATTTTCGATGGCAACCGAAGCCTGTGCGGCGGCGATCACGAGAAGCCGTTCCGCATCCCGTGTGAACGCATCCACGCGTGTATCATCCACGCACAACGCCCCAATAACCTGGCTCTTGACGACCAGTGGGACGATCAGCAGCGAACGTGTATCCCCGTCGAAAGGAAGCATGCCCGAAAAGCCATGCGCATTGCGGATGTGAATGGGCCGACCCTGTTGCACGACCTTCCCAACCACCCCATCGCCCACTCGAAGTCGTGCCTCCAGGACTGCAGCAGGGATTGTGCCACTGGACGCCCTGATTTCCAGCACTTCCGTCTCCACATCAAGCAGGAAGATGTAGGCCGCGCGGCAAGCAAAGGTCTTCTGAATAGTGCGGACCACGGAGTCCAGTACCTTGTCTAACTGCAAGCTGGATGTCACCTGCTGTGCCAGCGTGTAGAGCGTGGAGACCTCCGCCAAGCGGCGTTCGGTCTCGCGATGTAGAAGCGCGTTCTCGATGGCGACGGCAGCCGAATTCGCAATGTTGTTCAAGACCAGCAAGTCATCATCGTTGAACAAGCGCCCATCGAGTGGATTGATGATTTCGACGACCCCGATCACACGGCCTTTATTCTCCATCGGTACGCACAGGATCGATCTCGTCTCGAAGTCGGTCTGTTCGTCGATCTGACTGAAATGCCGCGCGTCTTCTTTGACATCTGCCACCAGCAGTGGTTCCCTGTTTTCGGCAACCCACCCGGCGATCCCCTGTCCGACCTTCAGGGAGAACGGCTTTACCTGGTCGCCTTTGGCCCCCACCGCAACTTTGAAATTGAGATCGGCTCCTTCCAGTAGCAAGAGCGATCCAGCCTCGACATTGAAAACACGGTTCACATACTCCATGATCGCAGTGAGTGTCCGATCCAGATCGAGATCGGATACGATCATCTCGCCAATACGTTCCAGAGTAGTCAATTGCTCACCGCGCCGCCCATGCAAACGCCTCAACTCGGCATTTTCGATTGCCCCCGCTAACTCCCCAACGGCAATCTCCATCAGCAACTGCTCTCTGGCCGTGAAGGCAGCCGTCTTCGAATGGGCAATCGCGACTACCCCCACTGGTCCGTCCCCGGTCAGCAACGGAATACCCAGCCAAGACCCACGCAAGGCGAACAAATTGAGATCGAGTCCATCCGAAGAACCTTTTTTCCCACCAGCGACAAGCAGCGGTTTGCCACTGGCCAGGACATAGTTAACCAGAGGGAACCACTCATGAATCACATCCGCCTGCGCTGAGTACACACGATTCTGCCCTTGCACCAGGAATTCGCATGACAGTCCGCTGGAACCCGGTTCGCAGAACATGACCGCGAACGCCTCGAAATCGACAGACCTCCGCACATACTCACAGGTTATTCCCGCCAGATCAGCGCGGGTGGGCGCTGAACACACGGCCCTGCCGAAATCCCGCAGTCGAGACAGATCATCAACACCTGACCAGGGTTCCACAGACCGCGCGGGAACAGGTTTTGCAGTCGAAGCATCCAAAGACCCGCCGGTCGCTGCTGGGGATCCCAACGTTCCGCGGGCACCGTTTCCTCGCTTGGCAAAGAAGGGCGAGGAAAATATCGCGAAAAGCATGGCGCCAAATCCCAACCCCAACAGGAGCCCCAGCATCCGGATAGCGCTGTCACCCAGAGCCAATATCAGAATCAGGCTAACCCCAATGACCACCGAGGCGACCATCTCCAATAATCGTTGCCCACCCATTGGCGATTTGACCTCTTCTCCATCTTACCCTTCAGGAATTGCCGGCTTTCCCTATTCCGAATTCGCCTACCTTCCGTGACAATGCTTGTATTTCTTTCCACTGCCACAGGGACAGGGATCGTTTCGCCCGACCTTGGCCATTTGAGCAGCTTTTTCCTTTGCAGTAGCTTTTGCAGGCACACGCCGAACCGTCTTGGAAGCTGCTTCTTCCGCCCGATTCACCCGAATCTCACGTGCAGGGCGGCGTTCTTGCACCGCCAGCCCGGCACGTAACACACTGGAGGCCACCTCGTGCCGGATACCAACCAAGAGATCCATATACATATCGTGAGCTTCTTTTTTGTAGGAGACCAAGGGGTCCTGCTGTCCATAGGCGCGCAATCCGATCCCTTCACGCAAACCGGAAAGATCGGTCAGATGGCGGATCCACAACGAGTCCACAGCACGAATCATGACCTGCCGGTCGCGCTGTAGTGCCATCGCTCTACCCAATGCATCCTGCACTTCTGCGCGGAGCTCTCGTTCGTAAACCCCGGCCGGCTTTTCCACAACCGTTTGCCAGCTCGCATCGTCCAGGTAATAGCGCACCGATTGCCGGAGCAACTCGAACAGGCCACCTTCGGAGGCAGCCAACTCGCCCAGCGAGCGAGTAGACGATTTCAACTGCTCCCACACGGTTCGCCCAAAATCGCTGCGCTGCGCATCATACGCCTGGGCAGCGATATCGGCGACATTACTTTTGATTTCATCGGGGGTGAGATCACCCCACATCTCATCGATTTGGTCGAGGCCGAATGGGACAGGCACAAAGCCACGTAAAGCTGACCACAGATTGTTCAAGTCCCAGTCATCGCGATGTGGGCTGGGAGTGAACGATTCCACGAGGTCATCGACCTCCTCGCCAATCATACCCAATACCACCCCGCGCAGGCTGGACTCCTGCAGGATACGCCGTCGCTCGGCATAGATCACTTCACGCTGCTTGTTGACCACATCGTCGTATTCGAGCACGTGCTTGCGGATATCGAAATTGTATCCTTCCACCTTGATCTGGGCGTTTTCGATCGCCTTGCTCACCATACCGTGTTCGAGCGGCATGTCATCTTCGACCCCCAGCCGGTCCATAAGTCCGGCAATGTTCGAACCGCCAAACCGGCGCATCAGGTCGTCTTCCAATGACAGGTAGAATCGAGATGCGCCAGGGTCTCCCTGACGTCCGGCACGACCACGCAGCTGATTGTCAATCCGCCGTGCTTCATGTCGCTCTGTCCCGATGATCTGCAACCCTCCCAGTGCAAGGACACGCTGGCGATCTGCCTCAGTCTGGATTCGAACCTCCGCCAGGGCAGCGTTCCATACGTCAGGTTCCACGGTCGCCAAGTCGATCCCCTGTTTGCGCAGAACCTCGCGTGCCAATCCTTCCGGGTTGCCGCCCAGCAGAATATCCACACCACGGCCGGCCATGTTCGTCGCAATAGTCACCGCTCCCGGTCTACCCGCCTGCGCGATGACGTGCGCTTCCTTCTCATGCAGTTTGGCATTGAGCACTTGATAGGTTACACCCTGACGAGTCAGCAGTTCTGCCAGGTATTCGGAATTCTCGACCGAGACAGTTCCGACGAGAACGGGGCGCCCTTCCTCGTAAAGACGCTTGATCTCTTTCACCAGCGCGATGTATTTTGCCGCTTCCGATTTGTACACCATATCCGGCATATCGTCCCGGATCATCGGCTTATGCGTCGGAATCACTGTCACATCCAGCTTGTAGATCTTGTGGAACTCCTCTGCCTCGGTCTCCGCCGTACCGGTCATGCCCGCCAGCTTCCGATACATGCGGAAGTAGTTCTGGAATGTAATGGTTGCCAGCGTCAGGCTCTCTCGCTGAACCTCGACACCCTCTTTGGCTTCGATGGCCTGGTGCAATCCTTCGGAATAACGGCGACCGTGCATCAGCCGGCCGGTGAACTCATCCACGATGATGACCTGACCGTCTTTTACGATGTAGTCGCGGTCACGCTGATAGATGACCTGCGCGCGCAACGCATTGTCCAGGTACGGAGTCATGTCATAATGCTCGGGCAAGTACAGATTTTCGACGCCGAGCCACCCCTCCATTCGTTCCACGCCCTGCTCGGTCAAGACCACGACGCGCGACTTCTCATCTACGGTGTAATCCTCATCACGGCGCAAGCGCGGTACCAGCCCCGCAAAGCGGTGGTAAAGCTCGGATGATTCCTCCGCCATGCCCGAAATAATCAGCGGTGTGCGGGCCTCGTCGATCAGGATGTTGTCAACCTCGTCGATGATCGCATAGTGCAGCTCGCGCTGGACGCATTGCTCCAGACTCCAGGCCATGTTGTCCCGCAGGTAATCGAATCCGAACTCATTGTTCGTCCCATAGGTAATGTCCGCCATGTAAGCCTCGTGCCGGCCTACCGGACGCAAAAACTGGTATCTTTCATCGTCACTGACGAAGTCAGGGTCGAACAGGAACGAGGAGTCATGCTGGATCACGCCAACAGACATGCCCAGGAGATGATAAATGGGTCCCATCCATTGCGTGTCACGCTTTGCCAGGTAATCGTTCACCGTTACGACGTGAACACCACGGCCAGTCAGCGCATTGAGATAGGTGGGCAGGGTCGCGACCAGCGTTTTGCCTTCACCGGTCTTCATCTCCGCTACTTTTCCTTGATGCAGGATGATGCCGCCGAGCAGCTGCACGTCGAAATGGCGCAACCGCGTCGTCCGCCGGGATGACTCACGTACCGCAGCAAAAGCGCGCGGCAAGATTTCTTCGAGCACACGTGCCTCCGCTTTGAACACGGCATCATCGGCGAGCTTGATTTCTTCGTCCAGTGCATCTTGCTCTGTACGCTCTTCGGCGTGCTGGCGCTCTGTAACCAAAATTTCCCGCTGCTCCTGCATCTCCCGTGTTTCATCCCGGAGAATCTGCATGAGCTCGTCCGACACTGTCCGTAGTTCTATATCGGACATTTGCTCCATCTCGGCTTCGAGGCCGTTGATTTCATTTACCAGGGGCTGCAAGCCTTTCAGCTCCCGTTCGTTAGAATCACCGACAATCTTCTTCAAAAAGTTGCCAAACATAGCGTTTATTCACACCTTTTGCTGGGCGGGTCGCTGCCCGAAACCCAGCCCCTGTTTCACTCTTACCGTACTTCCATGATACTACAGAACCGCGCTGTCTGAAAATCAGGGACCCAATAGCTTCGACAACATTACGGGTTCCAGACCTTCTGCCCGCAGGCCATCAATGACTCTTCCCAGTACACTGGCGCTGTTCTCATCGCCGACGTGCTGAACGTAAATTGCGCCGGGCTCCGCATGCCCGACGATCTCCTGGTAGATCGTGTCCTCCGTAGAATTCCGCTTCCAATCAAACGCATCGTAGGTCCAAACCACGGTCAAATAGCCCGCCTGCGCAGCGACCTGCCGCACTAATTCATTCCGGTAGCTATAAGGCGGCCTGAAAAACGGCTTGGAGCTCACGCCTGTCAACCGGAGAAGCACATCCTCCGTCTGCGTCAACTCACTTATGATCTGTTCTTCGTTCAACTCTCTGAAATCGGGATGTGAATAAGAGTGATTCCCGATCTCATGCCCATCGGCGACAATGGCCTGAACCTCCTCGGGAAACCTCTCCGCCCAGGAACCCTGAATGAAGAATGTGCACGAGATTTCTTTCGTGCGCAAAGTCGTTAGCATCAACTCCAGCGGCCTGGCCGAGGAGTCAGCATCAAAGGTCAGGGCCACATAAGGGCGGTACGAATCACCCCGCAGCACTTCGCGTTCGGAAACGACCACAGATGGGCCGTGTACGGCAGGCGGCGTCGGCGTGATGGTTGGAGCCTGCGGCGTCTCGCGCCGCAGGTCCGAACTCACCCAATGCGCTTCACTCCATAGGCCGGTAGCTTCCAACGAAAATGGGCAACCCGTCAACCCGATCACCAACAACCCGACAACAAGCCAGACAACGATCGCCGCACGTCTCATTCGTCGAACAACTCCCCAACCGAGATACCGAGGTGAATGCGACGCATCACTTCCCCCAACAACGGTGCGACTGAAAGTACAGTCATATTCGGCAACCGCTTCTCCGGAGGCAACGGCAAGGTGTTGGTCACGATCATCTCCTTCAGATTGCACGCCTGCACGCGTTCCACCGCTGGTGGTGACAATACACCGTGCGTCACGCACCCGTAGATATCCCCAACCCCGTTCTCTCTGAGGATTTTGACAGCCTGCGACAACGAACCCGCGGTGTCGATCTCGTCGTCGAACACAATCGCGTTCTTGCCACGCACGTCACCGATCAGCGTCACTGCTTCCGCACCATCGCCGAAACGCCGTTTCTCGATGATCGTCAGCGGTGCGTGTAGCTCCTGTGCGAAGTTTCTCGCTCGCTTCGTAGCGCCAGTATCTGCGGCAACAACCACCGGAGACTCGATCTGTTGCTTCGCAACATAGTCGCTGAGAAGATGGAGCGCGGTCAACTCATCCACCGGAATGTTGAAGAAACCCTGGATCTGCCCGGCGTGCAAATCCAACGTGAGGACGCGATTGGCTCCTGCCACAGTAATCATATCTGCGATCAGGCGCGCCGTGATCGGCACCCTGGGCTGATCCTTCTTATCGGTCCGCCCGTAAGGATAATGGGGCACGACAGCGGTAATTCTCCCTGCCGAAGCACGCTTGAGCGTATCGATGATGATCAACAGCTCCATGATGTTTCGATTGACCGGACTGCTGGCGGACTGCACCAGAAAAACGTCTTGTCCGCGCACGCTGTTGTGCAACTTCACGAAGATGTTCTCATTGGGGAAATCTTTTATGTCAATTCCTGCCAGATCAACGCCGAGATAATTGGCAATTTCCTGGCTCAATTCCGGATGAGAACGACCACTCAATACGATGAGCTCTCCGTACATCTTCTCAAGACCTCCCTCTACTCTGAGTTTGCTCCACGATCACAGTGGACCCAGCGTCCGTCCGGCAATCACAACACTGCATCCACCACCGTTTGAGCCGCCGTCAGTGGGTCAATTTCGCGCTCGACAACTCGTTCCAGTAACTCCTCCCACTCCCCGTCAGGGAGTCCAGCAAGTACATGCTGGAACAGTGCCTGTTTAATGAGGCTCACGAGGTCCGTTTCGATACGCATTCTATCGCGCTGAAACCACATACCGCTCTCGCGCAAATAATCACGGTGCGACTGCAGCACATCGAGTAATTCATCGATCCCTTCATCATGCAATGCGACCGCTTCCATGACGGGAATCGACCAGATAGGGTGCACTGTTTGCAAAGAAATGGGTGCAGGAAGGTCAGAGAAGACAGGCTGATGGTGCCCGGCGTATCTCATTTGACCCGCTGCCAACGCAATCGCCGAACGCAGCGTACTGACCACATTGTCCGTGCCTGGGAGATCACTCTTGTTTACCACAAAGATATCGGCAACCTCCATGAGACCCGCCTTCAGCGCCTGAATGTCATCTCCCAAACCGGGCGCTTCGACCACCACCACCGTGTGAGCCATCCGCGCGATATCCACTTCCGCCTGACCTACGCCGACTGTTTCGACGATGATTACTTGACATGCCGCCGCATCGAGTACACGCACAACATCGCTGGTCGCTGCTGCCACCCCACCGAGGTGGCCTCGCGTCGCCATGCTGCGAATGAACACACCGGCATCACCAGCCAGCTCTTTCATCCGGATGCGATCACCAAGAATCGCGCCTCCCGAGAAGGGACTGCTTGGATCGACCGCCACGATCCCGACGCGGACATCCTGCAAGCGATAATGCCTGGCCAGCGCGGCGACCAGGGTGCTCTTACCGGTCCCCGGCGACCCGGTAACCCCGATTACGTGCGCATTCCCCGTATGGCAATACAGCCTGGACAGAATGGCTCGCGCTTCATCCCCTCCGTTTTCCACTCGGGTGATCGCCTGAGCCACAGCCCTGCGCTTTCCAGACAGCACCCCTGCCACCATTCTGTCGAGCGCGGACTCAACTCTCTCGAGATCAGAAGACACGTATGCGACGCTCCTCGATCGCAGAGCGCACGAAACGAACGACCTCATCCATAGAGGTCCCGGGACCAAAAACTCCGGCGACTCCCAGGGCCTTCAGCGCTTCAGCGTCTTTGTCGGGGATGATGCCTCCGACCAGAACCAATACATCTCCCAAATCCACATTTGCAAGTGCCTCCAGCACGCGAGGAACGAGCGTCATGTGGGCTCCCGACAGAATGCTCAAGCCGACCACATCCACATCCTCTTGCAGGGCGGTCTCAGCTATCAAATCGGGGGTCTGGCGCAATCCAGTGTAGATCACCTCCATGCCCGCGTCGCGAAAGGCTCGTGCGATGACTTTTGCACCCCGGTCATGGCCATCCAGGCCGGGCTTGGCCACCAGCACGCGTATTCTACGTTCGTCCACATTTCCTCCTGCTCAGCACTTAGTATCAAATATATGTCTGTATTTCTTTGTTTCAGCACATGCTACGGTCATCATTGTACAAGCGTACCAACCACTTGTCAAGAGAATTTCCCCCTGGCGCCGCACAGGTTGCTGACGCCAGGGTCACCCGCTCGGATCAACCACCCGTGGAATCGGAGTGCGGAAGCTCGTACAGCTCGATCAGCACACCGTGGGTCGACTTGGGATGCAGGAAAGCCATCTTCTGCCCATGATCGCCCGTTCTGGGTTCCTTGTCCACCAGTTGCACTCCCCGCCTATCCAGTTCTTTCAATGCCTCCGCGATGTCCTCGACCTCGAAACACAGGTGATGCATGCATTCGCCGCGCTTCTCCAGGCAAGCCGCGATGCTGCCACATTCCTTGTCGAGCGGCTCCAAAATCTCGACTTCACTGTCCCCTACCGGCAGAAACGCGATGCGGACTCCTTGCTCGGGCACTTCGCAGACGTGTTCCAACGGCAGACCGAGGACATCCCGATAGAGCCCCACGACTTCTTCCAGATCGTTCACCACAACGCCGATATGATCGATTTTCTTGATCTTCATATTCAAAGCCACTCCTCCGTTATAGGACCGTTACTGATTGATATTCGCCAAAAACTTCGCGCAACGCTCCGCACACTTCCCCCAGCGTGGCATAGGATTCCACACATGCGAGGATGATCGGCATGAGGTTGCCATTACCCTGCGCCACAGCTCGCAAAGTAGCCAGTAGCTCGGTCACCCGCTGCGAGTCCCGGCGGGAACGCAGGTTCTGCAGTTTCTGCACCTGACGCCGCCCCACTTCAGGGTCGACTTGCAGAGTGTCCAACGGTTTTTCTTCTGCACTGATGAACTCGTTCACCCCGACGATAACCTGTTCTTTTCGTTCGACCGACTGTTGATACCGGTAGGCGCTTTCCTGGATCTCTCGTTGGATATAGCCGTTTTCGATCGCGGCGAGTGCACCGCCCAGCTCGTCAATTTTGTCCAGGTAGGCCATCGCCCGCCGTTCGATCTCGTCCGTCAAACTCTCCACCAGATAGCTGCCGCCCAGAGGGTCGATGGAATCAGGCACGCCGCTCTCATAACCGATGATCTGCTGGGTACGCAGCGCAACACGCACCGAATCCTCCGTAGGCAGCGCCAGTGCTTCATCCTTGGAGTTCGTGTGCAGACTCTGCGTGCCTCCCAAAACTGCCGCCAGCGCCTGAAGTGTCACCCGAATCACGTTGTTCTCGGGCTGCTGTGCGGTCAACGTGCAGCCAGCCGTCTGTGTATGAAAGCGCATCATCATCGACTTCGGATTGGTTGCACCCATCCGTTCTTTCACGATCCGCGCCCACAGCCTTCGTGCGGCCCTGAATTTTGCGATCTCCTCGAACAGATTGTTGTGCGCGTTGAAGAAGAACGACAACCGGTCGGCAAAATCGTCTACGTCCAGGCCCACTTTGACTGCCGCCTCGACGTAGGCAATCGCATTCGCCAGCGTGAACGCGACTTCCTGAACCGCGCTGGAACCTGCCTCGCGGATATGGTAGCCGCTGATCGAAATGGTATTCCACTGTGGGACGTTTTCCCCGCAATAGGCAAACATGTCGGTCACCAGGCGCATCGACGGGCGCGGGGGGAAAATATAGGTACCACGCGCTACGTATTCCTTGAGAATGTCGTTCTGGACCGTACCGCGAAGCTGGTGGGGTGATACGCCTTGTTTCTTTGCCACCGCGATGTACATCGCCAACAAGACGGAAGCGGGCGCGTTGATCGTCATCGACGTGCTCACTTTGTCCAAAGGAATCTCGTGAAACAGAGTCTCCATGTCCTCCAGCGAATCGATCGCAACCCCTACCTTACCGACCTCTCCCTCAGCCAACGCGTGATCCGAATCGTACCCGATCTGCGTGGGCAGGTCGAATGCGACCGACAGCCCGGTTTGTCCCTGCCCGAGCAAGTACCGGTAGCGCTCATTGGATTCCTCGGCTGTGGCATAGCCCGCATATTGGCGCATCGTCCAGAGTCTACCGCGGTACATGGTGGGCTGCACGCCTCGGGTGAACGGGTACTGGCCCGGGAATCCGAGAGCCTGTCCGTAGTCCAGATCGGACACATCCAATGGTGTGTAAACCCGTTCGACGTCGATTCCGGACAGCGTCGCGAAACGGTCCTTCCGTTCAGCAAAACGGCTGAGAGTCTTTGCGAGGGTGCCCTCTTCCCATTTCTTCTTCTCATCGACCAGTTTCGTTTCTCTGTTAGCGAGCGTATCGCTCATGTCTTTGTTACCTCCTCAACGATCCGCAATCAGTGCTCAAGATCGATCCAACCCAGATCGACCTCATGTTGATCCGCATGTCCTTTCACCCATAACCTGCTCCCATCCTCCCAGCGCCAAAAACCACAGCTGAAGCGCGCTTTTCCGGACGGCACAGAGATCGGCCACGTCTCTTCATAGATCTGTCCGGCATCCCAATCGGACGTGACGACTCTGCGATCCAGAGACAGGAAGTCATCCGCACCCTCGTCAGTCTGATGAAGCCAGATTGTGTAGTCATATTCCATTGGCCGTAAAGCACGGAAGTACAATTTCAACAGCCCGCTCGATTCGTCCTGTCGTTCGAGAGCATATCCCAACACCTCGACCTTGTCCCCCAGATTCACGTCGAGTGAGTGCGCAATTTCCGAACGCACGAACTCCTCAATCTGTGTGGTCACGTCAGGATCATCCAATCCTGCAGCGGCAGCAAGGAATATATTCAGGTCGGACAGCCGTGCCGGTCGCAATTCTTCAGAGCGGATCCGATCAAACAGCTTGATAGCCTCCGCGTACATCTCCAGGTCGAGATACGTGCGGGCGAGGTCACGGTATGCGCTCCATTCCTCGCTCCAGGGCGAGGCAACCTGAATGAAATCCGGACAAACCCAACCATCGTGCGGTCCGCTCGTATCATAGAGCAAATCGGGAAACACGGCATCGACCCACGACCGCCAGCCCAGGAAATGAGGTTTGCCGCGATCTTCGGGCACACGCAGGGTTATCACATTTGCGCCCTGCGCCGTCAATTTGGCCGGAATATGGAGCGAAGACACCGTATAGTCACCTTTCGGTACGACCCACGTCGTCAGAAAGCGTTCATCATTGTTTCGGTTCTTCAGGTAGACTTCCACCCACGCTTCGTCCACCAACGCATCGCCCGTCCAACCCGCCGTCACGTCGAGATCGACCGGATGGTCCAATTCGAAACTCAGCCGCGCCGGCTGGTCCGTATCGAGACAATTCACGTCATCCGACGCGAAATCCGGAGTCCCTCTCTGATCGATCACCCACCGTGCACCATTTGCCCACTCGACCTGGATTTCTTCCAGGCCAATACGCTGCGCAGGGGATTCGCCGACGACAAGGTCCAACGCATACGATCCGGGCAGCAGATACGGGCTCAGAGACAGCACTCCAGCGCGCGCATACGATGCTCCAGGGCGCCATAGACGCGTGGGAGCCAGTTCCAGCGGAGCACGCACGTCCACGCGCCCGTTGCGGAGTTCTACCCACGCGGGATAGTCATCGTCCACGAAGCCATCCACAGCCCAAGAGGTGCTGACGCCAATCTGCTGCCCCGCGCGGGCAATGTTCCCCGTGCCGTCTGCAGTGCGGACGCGATACCTCTGAAAGATTAATCCGTTGTCCAGATCGACCTCCGGCGCTGCCTGCGCTTCGGACGCACTGTCCTGCGAGACGACCGGTTGTGCGGGCTCGAGCTCGAGATCACCCAATGTCACGTGCTCGCCAGCCACCGTGGCCCCGTCATCCACAGGCGACACCGTGAGCGGTTTCCCTGTTGACGTATCCACCACGCTCAATTGCAGCACATAGCGCAGCTGCGGTGTATCCGCCGGGATTTCGATCTGATACAGCTCGCGCACAACTTCACCCGCCGTCCACATCGAGGTGGGAAAAACCCCATTCAGCGGAAGACGGCGCTGTGCGATCACGTAGTGCGGTCCATAGGCGGTCACGAGCTCAGTTCGTACCTCGAGGTCGGTAGAAATGGCGTCCACCGCCTGCCAGTACAGGGTCAGCTCCACAGGGATATTGTGCGCCGGCAGCAATTCAGCGTGTGCATTGAAATGTCGCTCCCACCATGAGACGCCCTCGCCGGCTGTGAGCCTGCCCGGCTGCCATTCGTAGCCACGCAGGGCCAGATGTTCCCCAAAGCGCACATCCAGCGGCTGCGGAACCGACGCCAGCGCCCGGTCGTCGAGCAACGGCACCGGTCCGTTCCCAGCCAGGTCGAACGCGACATACTCGCCGTAATACCGCACCGGGTATCGAGCGACGAGATGCCGCCGTAGCGGCTCGTCGACCACACTCCCCGGCCCAAAGACGTAGTGACTGAACGTGGGATCTTTCGCCAGAGTCGCCTCGAACGTTTTCAGTGTGGTCACTTGGGCGACAGGGCGGTCCAGATAGAAGCGGAAGCGAATGTCCGGATTGAACGAGAGCATGACCTTGCCGTCGGGCGGGACCAGCGTCGCGACCTGGGTGGCTGCCAGGAAGTAATCAGGGACCAGCCGCTCGCGGTGCAGACCCTTGACCGAGGCACAGCTTTGGGCGACGAACCCCCAAAGCACAAGCGGCACCAACACCGCGCTGAGCGCATAGCGCCACGGAAGAGGAAGAACCCCGACCAGCACACGAACGCCCAGGGCGCCAGCGATAGCGAAGAAAGGAATCCACTCGAACGCGGTGATGAAGTCGTGGAAGTACACGCGGTTCGTGAAGAACAGGTTGTGCACCAGTCCATACAGAAAAAGACACAGCACGAGAAAACCGTCACGCGACAACGATCGTTTGAATGTCTTGATCAACACAGAAACGAACCACACCAGGACAAGCGTCCGCAGAATTGGCGTCAGATAAAGACTAACCCAACCGTAACAGAGCCGGTAGAGATCCCCGCCGGTGAAGACACCACGCTGTATCTGCGAGTCGGACCCCAGCGCAGTTCGCCACCGAAAGATCTCAACCAGCTTCATCAGTGGACCAATCCCACCCACGATCCAGGCCCACAACAGGTATGAGACAAAAAGAGCTGGAGGAAGTACCACGCTCACTGCCAGAAAACGGCGATCACGTCGCTCTCGGTAGTGGAACAGAAGATAGTGGAGCAGAATCCACGGCATGACGAAGTACACAATCCAATCGGTCCAGGCGCCAATGGCGAAGCAGAACCACATTCCGATCAGGTAACGAGGCTTCCTCTCCTCTACCCATTGGCGATACAGCAGAAACGTCGCCACGCTAAGACACACCGCGGGTACGTGCGGCACCGGCAGGCGGGCGTAGTACAGAAAAGCGGGGCTGCCAGCCGCAAACACTGCGGCCAGCAACCCCCAAGCTATACTCGCCATCTGGCGTACCCACACGAATATCAGGAAGACCATTACCAGGGAAAACAATAGAGGGATCAGCCGTGCGCTCCATTCATGGACACCGCACAACAGATAGCTCAACGCTATGGTCCACGAAAGCACGGGCGGGTGGTCGATTCTGAAAGAGAATCCGGTGGGAGGAACCTGCCAGCCATAGTCCGTTACCTGTCCGGTCCGAGTCGCCAGCCCGAAACGCAGGAGGTTGGCAGCATTGTGCGGCCATTCGGCCATGATGAAGCCGTGGTGATTCATCTCCCATGCTGGCTCATCCAGCCGGTATGCGGCACACCACGCTCCGGCAAGCAGGATCAGGAGCAGTGCAAACCAATACCACCCCTTCCTGAGCCATCCCAAACGGGCCACTGCGTTCCTCACACCGACCTGTCCTGACCGGTAATATCCGCCGGGCCAGCCAGCCCGAGCAGGCTGCCTGACCGCGTGCCCACGCAGGACCGGCTAACACACCGCAGTGAAACGAACGAATTAAGCGCCACAAACATCGATCGGTCCCTGGTTTTCATCTTGCAGAAGTGGGCCGTACTGGCTCTTGCCAGCGATGCTGTCCATATCCAGCGCCAGAGCCTGGATCAGCATCTGAATCGAAGCGAGCACGGGCAACGCGCTCAGCATCACTTCTCCACCGGTCGCCGGCGTGCCGGAGACGAGCGCACGATGCCAGTACAGTATGCCTAACCCCGTCCCCACGAGCAACAACGGCACTCCGACGAGCATGAGCAGCGACGCCAGTCCGAAATCATATTGAAAATACTCGAACCAAATCCGGCGCAAGTAACACCACAAGAGGCGGACAGGGAACTGCCTCAGCACGCGCCAGGGATTCAGCGAAGACGCCTCTCCAGCGTACCGCGCCTCCAATGGAAAATCGCGCACAACGGCTCGAGATGTGTGCAAAGCGATCAGCATCGAGCTCTCGAAGAAATAGTCGTGAGCAATCCAGTCCCAGTTGAGGGACTCGAGAGTTTCCTTGCGTACGGCGACATAGCCATTAGCGGGATCGAAAATGCGCCAGTAACCCGAAGCCATCTTGAGCATGAACGATAATCCCAGGTTGCCGAATTTTCTGACCAGGGGCATGTGCTTTGCACATCCTCCGGACATGAAGCGGTTGCCTTTGACATAGTCCGCCTCACCCAGGATGATCGGACGGCAGAACTTGGCGATCAGTGCGGGGTCCATCTGTCCATCGCCATCGATCTTCACACAAATCTGCGCGCCGCGACGCAGCGCTTCTGTGAACCCGGTCATCATCGCAGCGCCGACACCACGGTTTTGCTCGTGCGCCACCAGGACGAGACGGCTGGAATCGACTGGCCGCAGAATCTCCGCCGGATTGTCGGGACTTCCATCGTCGACGACGACGATTGTTCGAACGTACCAGGGAATAGACTCGATCACGTGGCTCAGGTGAGCGGCCACACGATAGGCGGGAATGACAACAGCGACATGATATTGAGCCACATCCTTTTCCAGACTGCCGGACTTCATTAACGCTCCTTACCTTCTGGCTCCGCCTCGTACCGGGGGGAATGCATGCAGTACGTCCTGAAGCAACATTTTAATACCGTTGGAACCAAATGGCAAACCAGTTTTCGCCCTGCCTGAGTCTATTCCGAAAGAAACACCTTGATTTACGTCACAGGTCCCTCTGGTCATGCACGGGAAACCCATCCAGCGGGCCGTGTCCTCGCGGTCCGTTGGCAATCGCCGGCATCTTGCCTGGTAAATCAGGGCAGTGGAAGGCTTGCTATCCTGACCGCTAGCCGGACACCTCGTATTCTGAAAAAAACATCCTACTTCAGGGCATGGCATACCCCAAAGTAGGAATGAAACCGGCCGGTCTACCGCTCCCTGAACACGATCAATCGTCAGGGTTCAATGGGACCCAACCTCGGCGCAACGCAACGAGCGCGGCCTGCGTCCGGTTCTGCACTTGCAATTTCTGATAAACATCCAACAGACGATTCGCTACCGTCTTCTCGGAGATACTTAATTCTTTGGCAATCGCCCGATTGTCTTTGCCCTGCGCGACGAGGAACAATACATCCTTTTCGGACTGGGTGAGTGGGTCAGAAGGTTGCTCTTCGCCGGGACTGTGACTGAGTCGCCGAAACTCGTCAAGCAGTTTCGATGCCAAACTGGGGTTGATGAGCGCCTCTCCGCGATAGACCGCGCGCACAGCTTCCACGAGCTCATCTCCATCCGAGTCTTTCAACAAATAACCGCGCGCTCCTGCTTTCACTGCCTGGAAAACGTAATGATCCTGCTGATACATGGTCAGGATGATCACCTTGGTTGCCAGGTTTTTCTCGCTAATCGCGGTGGTCGCCTGTACCCCATTCAGCACCGGCATATTGATATCCATCAAAACCACATCGGGTTGGAGCTTGCA
>CAZPTF010000014.1:0-1579 GCA_964589015.1 uncultured Anaerolineae bacterium | reverse complement strand
CGCATTTCTTTGGAGTCACGCAGGACCGTCGGATCAAAACCGGCGCCATCGTCTCGAATCAGCAGGCCGATGCCTTCGGGCTTGTTCACAGCGAATTCGATCCAGATGCTCTGAGCGGCAGCGTGCCGTTCAATGTTATGTAGACACTCCTGAAGTATCCGCAAGAGGATCCATTCCACCTCTTGGCGCAGTTGGAGCTTCGGCCCGGTGAACTGCAGGTGCAATTGCAACCCGTTCTGCTCGGCGAAATCGTTCAGGAAGGCTTCGATGGCACTGTAGAAATCGGTATCGTCGCTCGAAATCGGACGGAGGATAAATATTAGCTGTTTTAACCGGCGGACATCCTCGGCGACCAGCTTCTTCAATTCCTCGATTTCGGCGGCAGCCCGCTCGGAATCGTCTCCAACCAGGTATCGCCACACGCTCAGGCGCATGTTCAGCGCTGCCAGGTCCTGAGCGATCCCACCGTGGATCTCGCGGGACAAACGCGCTAAGGTCTCGGAAATGATCTCTTCCTCGGTTCTACCTGACCTTTTGTCCAGCCAGGCGACTTCCCGCCGTAGTTCAGCAATCTCGCTGCTGAGCTGCTCTCCGGATGTGTCTTGGACAGCCATATTGCGTCAACTCCTTGTGTTGAACAGAAGGAACAATGAATCGATTAACCGCTGGGCAACAATCATTATACCCGTTAGCAAGAATGTTGCAAGGTTTCGCTAGAAATTGGGTACGCCCAGGATTCTATCTGCCAACCAGGGCTGAAACAGGGCTACAACCGGAGATCGTAGCTTTCAGCTTGCTGATAGCAGGATCGCTACCAGTTCATCATGAAGGTACCCATTACTCGCAACTACGTCCTGAGAACCACCTTCAAGCGTTTGTATGCCGCCTTGCATGTCGCTCATGCGCCCGCCGGCTTCTTTCACAAGGAGATCCGCCGCTGCCCAATCCCACGGTTTCAGCTCCTGGTGGAAGAATGCGTCCATTCGTCCGCTGGCGACATAGGCCAGCCCCAACGCCGCACTACCGAGCACCCGAAAGGAACGGATATGGGGAATGAGCCGCTTCATCCTCTCCAGGCTGAATATCCGCTCATCCACATCGTAGCTGAAATCCATGCAAATCATTGCATCACCGAGACGCTCACGGGCCGAAACATGAACGGGCACGGTATTGAGCCACGTACCTCCACCCAGTTGCGCGAAAAACAACTCACGGTAGTATGGGTCGTAGATCACACCGACCAGCGGCTCCGCCTGATGAACCAACGCGATAGATACGGTGAAAAAAGGCAGACCGAACGCATAGTTAAATGTACCGTCGATCGGATCGATGATCCACTGGTAGTCTGTCTGTCCAGAACCACCCTGTTCCTCGCCCAGAAATCCATGCGACGGAAAGCGTTTTGCAATCGTTGTCTTGATGAGTGTCTCCGTCTGGGAGTCCATCGCCGTGGTGAAGTCTTTTCCGGATTTATATTTCACCGACTGCGGCTGTCGAAAGTGAGCCATCAACAACTCGCCTGCATCCAGCGCCGTTTCGATTGCCACCCGACGTTCCTCAGCAAACCTCGTACTCAATG
>CAZPTF010000013.1:0-26077 GCA_964589015.1 uncultured Anaerolineae bacterium | reverse complement strand
ATCGCCCGAGGGCTTGCATACGAGCGGCTCGGGTCCGAGGGAGCGAGGAGGCTTCCTCGTTCTTTGTTATCAATTTCTGTGTTATGGAGGCAGTTTGCCGTTATGAGAATGGCGAAAGCTGGAGAGTGGGTACAAATCCACAATGTGCTATTGACGGCTCGGGAACGTGCCGTGCATGTTCCCGCTGATACCCGGCAGGTACCTTTTGAGATGTGGCTGAAGGGCTTCTTAGTGGATGATGCGGTCCAGATCGGTGATGAAGTGACCATCGCGACCGTGACGGGCAGGCACGTGACCGGCAAACTGGTTGCCATCAATCCGGCGTATCCCCACAGTTTCGGAGAACCCGTGCCGGAGTTGCTAGCGATCGGGCGAGAGCTGCGGGCACTGATCGCGGAGGAGGATAGCGCATGAGCGGAGACTTGAGCTTCGATGCCGTCATGGCGCGCCGGGGACAGATCACACAACGTGCCATCGGGATCGATTACGCCGAATTCGAACAGAGTCCCATCGCCTTCGACTACGAAGGCTTGATGCAAAAGAGCGGATATTCGCTGGAAGAGGTCCAGGAGATCCAGAAGCTGACTCAGGTCGGCAATACTCCGCTGGTCGAACTGCGCAACGTGACCCGCCTGGTGCGTAAAGTCTCCCGCCCTGGTAAGGGCGCGCGCATCTTCATCAAGGACGAAGCATCCAACCCGTCGGGCAGCTTCAAGGACCGCCGTGCGTCCGTGTCGGTCTACCGTGCGAAACAGCTCGGTTATCCTGGCACCGCCTGCGCCAGCAGCGGAAACTACGCGGCAGCGGTGGCTTCGCAATCGGCGAAGTGGGGACTCAAGTGCATCATCGTGCAGGAGGTCTTCGACAGCCGTGGTCTGGGACAGCCCGAAATCGTCGAGAAGGGGCGTGCCTGCGAAGCATACGGTGCGGAAGTCTGGCAACTGACAGTCGGTCCCGAGCTGTTCTATACGTTTTTGCGCTTGCTGGAAGAGACCGGCTATTTCAGTGCTTCGCTGTATACACCGTTCGCCATCGCTGGTGTCGAGACACTGGGTTACGAAATCGGACGGCAGATGCTCGAGCGGGAGGGCCGCGCTCCGGATGCCGTCGTCGTCACACACGCCGGCGGTGGCAACGTCACCGGTACAGCGCGAGGTTTGCGTAAGGCCGGCTGCACAACCACACAAATCATCGGCGCAAGCGTCGATTTGCGCGGCCTGCACATGGCGAGCGACCACGATTTCAACCGTAAGTCTTTCACTACCGGGCACACCGGCTATGGCGTACCGTTCGCAACATTCCCCGACCGTGCGGATGTGCCGCGCAACGCGGCGCGCGCCCTGCGTTACCTGGATCGCTATGTACTGATCTCGCAAGGCGAGACGTTTTTTGCCACGGAGATGTTGGCCCAACTGGAAGGCATGGAGCGCGGCCCGGCGGGCAATACCTCGCTGGCGGCGGCGTTCTGCGTTGCGCGCGAGATGGACCGCGACCAGATCGTTGTCGTACAGGAGACGGAATATACCGGCGCGGGCAAGCACCCCAGCGCCCAACTGACCTTCGCACGACAAAACGGGGTGGCGATTCGACGTGGCGACCCGGCGGACAACAAACCCGGCGTGGCGATCGTGATTCCCGAGCATCCCGCCCAGATGTCTGTGGAGGAGATGGACCTGGACGCCGTGCGTCGTTCCTACGTAAAACACGCCCTGCAACGCGCAGGGGAATATCGTCTGTCCGCTGCGGACTGGCGGTTCTTGGCTGAAGATTGCGGCAGCTCGGTGGATTTCGTCCGCCGGGCGGTGGACGCACTGTGCAACGCATGACTATCTCACAGAGGGGGTAACGTTTCATCATGGACCAACCATATCTGAGCTGGGCTGAAGTAGACCTCGACGCCATCGCGTACAATATCAGGGGTCTCAAGAAACATGTTGGCGACCGGGTATTGCTCGGCACTGTACTCAAAGGCGATGCGTATGGGCACGGTGCGGTGGAGGTTTCCAAAACAGTACTGGCGAACGGGGCCGACTGGATCATCGTGAACCGGTCCAACGAGGGTGTCGAGTTACGTCAGGCCGGCATCGACGCGCCCATTCTCGTGCTGGGCTACACCCTTCCGCAGGAGGCCGAGCGGTTGGTGCGCTGGAAGCTCAAGCCGACCGTCAGCAACATGCAGCAGATCGCCGCGCTGTCCGCGGCTGCCGGCAAGCGTGGCGGCATTGCCGACGTACACGTCAAGCTGGACACCGGTCTGGGCCGTCAGGGTGTCCTCCCGGATGAGGTGCTCGCGTTCGTCACCGAGGTTGCAGCGACCCCTCACGTGCGTATCGAAGGCATGTATACGCATCTCTCGGTGGCCGACGAGGGTGCGGCGGACAGCGTCGCTTACACCCGCCGCCAGTTCGAGATCTTCATGGAGGCGCGCGAGCTGCTCAAGCGAGCAGGCTTCGAGTTCCCGCTGTATCACATCTGCAACACGGCGGCGACGCTGACCTACCCCGAGATGCACCTGGACATGGTGCGGTGTGGTTCCGCTGTCGAAGGGATTTACCCTTCGGCGGACGTGGCCCGCTCGGTGGACCTGCGCTCTTCCATGTCATTGAAGAGCCACATCGCCCGTGTCAAAGTGCTGCCGGCGGGCAGCGCGATCAGTTACGGACGAACGTATGTGACCTCCGCACCCACCCGCGTTGCCCTGGTACCGGTTGGGTTCGGCGATGGTTACCGCCGCGACCTGTCCAACAAGGGCCTCATCCTCATTCATGGGCAGCGGGCACCGATCGTCGGACGCGTGTGTATGGACCAGTGCATTGTCGACGTGACCCATATTCCCGATGTGAAGTTGCACGACGAGGCTGTGCTGATCGGACGCCAGGGAGATGATGAGATCTCCGGCGACGAGGTCGGGCGCTGGCTGGGTACGGGCGCGTTTGACATCATGACCGGGTTCACTTCGCGCATCCCGCGCGTTTACATCCGCGGCGGGGAAGTCGTCGGTGTCAAGGACCTGTTCGCTGGCGACGACACAGACTGACCCGGCATCCTCTTGCGGACGGAAAAGCCTCCGTGAGCACAGCTCGGCGCTCATGGAGGCTTGCATTTTCCGTCACTGGTTGTCGGAATCAAGGGTGGGGTGTGCGCTTGCGGACCTCCGCGTCGATCCACTGCAAGTATCCCGCTGAACCCACTTCGATAGGCAAGGCGATCACCTCGGGCTCGTCGTAGCTGTGCAGCTCCAACACGCGCTGAATCAGCGCCTCGGCGATCTCCCGTTTGCTCTTGGCGATCATGAAGACTTCGTGCTCGGACTGCACCTCGCCTTCCCAGCGGAAGACCGAGCGGCACCCGGGCAACAGGTTGACGCAGGCGACCAACCGTTCTTCGACCAGCACGTGGGCGAGCAGCTCGGCTTCTGCCATCGATCCCGCGGTGATAAAGACAACTATGTATTCTGTCATGGAACCGCCTCCCCTGCTCCGGTCTGGGGAGTTGTGCCCTGTCGCGTTGCAGTTCCGGCAGATGGTGCCACCGGTGTGGTTGCCTCAGTCACGATTGCGGTAGGCGTGCTCGCTGCGCTATCGATTGGTGAGGACACGGGCAGTGGACGGATGTATACGCGCAACCCGGCGAGCAGAAAGATCAAGCCGATGAGCAGTATTGCCCATCGCCGCCAGCCGGTGGCTTTCATTCCGATCAGCTTGCCTCCCGCCGCCATGAAGAGAAAGATAGCTCCCCAGGTCAGCAGCATCGGCGGGATAGGACCGCCGTACATCATTTCGAGATATTCGATCAGTTTCCCAAATATGTCCATGGGATCTCCTCAACCGGAAGATAGTGGCACGAAGTTTACCACGAATCGGCGTATGAGGCAATACAAACGGAAGAATCCGGAAAACAGAAGAGGCTCACTTATCAGGATGAGCCTCTGGTGCATTTCAGCGGTACGGTTGAAATGTGGCTGAACGATTACTTTTTGCTGATTCGTCCCTGCACCTGATAGTCGACAGGGGAATTAGCCTGGATGTAATCCGCTACGGCGTCCGCTAGCAACGAACCGTAGTCGTACGGATCGATGGCGTAGTCGTTCAGCATCGCGTAATCGTCGCCGCCGGTGCGGTTGAAGTTGTTCGTAGTGAGTTTGTAGATGGCTTGCGGATCGAGCGGCTTGAACCCGTCCTTCTCGTTCCCCACTTCCACGTTTGAGACACGCGCGCCCACTGGCTGGGTCGGATCCCAGGTGAAGCGCACGCCGCTGACCTGTGGGAAGCGACCGGTGCCTTCGTTATCCGGGTTCTCGGCGCGGCTGACGCCGTTCTCGAGCATGGCGAGCACGTATTCGCCCTTCAGCCCGAAGGTGGCGATGGTGTTACCGAACGGCAACACCTGGAGCACGTCCCCGAGCGAGACGTCGCCCGCCTTGATGCCGGCACGGATACCGCCGCCGTTCATCATCGCGATCTGCGTTCCGTCTACCACCGTGTTCGCGATCATCGCATCGGCGATGAGGTCACCCATGCTGCATTCCTCGAAACGGCACACAGTACGCTCGCCAACCAACTCGACTGCGCTCTCGCCGACTTTCGTCATCTTGAGCTCTTCAATCGGCTTTGCCAGCCTGGCGACGACTTCTGCAATTGTGATATTCGCCGCGACGTTGTCGTCCAACGGAATAGGACCGCCATCCCAGGACTGTACGATACCTGCGGAATCGAACGTAACCTGCAGATCGCCCAGGTTCTTGGCGTAAGCGCCGCCGGTCACGACCAATACCGACTGTCCATTAGGGGACTTGACCACGGTAGGATACGGTCCGGAAGCGGCTGCATCAGTATTGCTCAGCAAGGTATGCGAGTGCCCACCCACGACCACATCGATGCCGTCCACTTTCGACGCCAGATCCTGATCGGCGAGGTACCCGATGTGTGTCAGCGCGATGATCTTGTTTACCCCTTGTTCTTCCAGAGCCGCGATGGCCTTCTTGGCGGCTTCGATAGCATTCGTCGTCTTGATATTGGGCCCCGGGCTGGACAGGCTGGCAAGTTCCTCGGTGATCAGGCCGAACACACCGACTTTCTCGCCGCCGACTTCCAGAACGACCCACGGCTTGACCAATGGGGCCAGCGCCATATCAGGAGCGATCTCCAGGTTCGCCGACACGATGGGGAATTGGACCTGCTCGACAAAGGCGGTCAGTACATCCGGCCCGCTGTCGAACTCGTGGTTGCCGAGCGTCATCACCTGGTAACCGATATCGTTCATCAATTCGCGAGCGTCCTGTCCTTTGTACTGGTTGAAGAAGAGCGTGCCCTGGAACTGATCGCCTGCGTCCACCAGCAGTACGTTACCGCCCTCACCACGGATTTTGTCGATCATCCCGGCGGTCCGTGCCGAACCACCCCAGCACTCTTCGTCTGCATCGCATGATCCACCGGATGAATCGAAGGGTTCGTAATGAGCATGGACATCGTTGGTGTGTATAATAGTCAACGTGAAGTCCTTGCCTTCTTCCGCCTGGACCGTTCCCAATGTGGCGACTGGTAATACGGCCATGCTCAGCGTCAAGGCCAACAAGAGAACCAACGCATGGTGCCCGAATCCTGCTGTTTTCACGGTTTTCCTCCTTTTGATCCAATGTATTTCTATTTGTCCGAAGAACTGACTCAATTATAACACACCTGCACGACACCTGGCAATAGAAAAATGCCACTTCCCCAAAGCCGCGGCTCAGAAGATCCAGCAGCAACAGCGCAGGAAGCGAATGGGTTGCATCGCCTGCCGGGCCGTGTGCCGCCTGCGCCGCAGCAGGTTGGCAGAGTCTGCTACCGCGGTGTATTCGGCGGCGAATTTGTCGCGTCGAGGGCGCTGCAATTGCCGCCAGACTTCCTGGCGCACCCGATGCGCCATCCTGCTTGCCATTACGGATGTTTTGTGCTAAGCTGTGAATCATTACGAAGTGGAGATTGAATGCGATTCTCATGTCAGAAACCGTTGGGATGCGAACTTCAGATTGGCGGCCACGGTTCTTTACCATCTGGACCGGGCAGGCGTTTTCGCTGATTGGCAGCAATGCGGTACAGTTCGCCCTGGTCTGGTGGTTGACCGAAACCACCGGTTCGGCAACGATCCTGGCGACGGCGACGATGATCTCGTTGCTGCCCGGTGTGGTGATTGGGCCGTTCGCCGGAACGCTGGTCGACCGCTGGAATCGCCGCCTGGTGATGATCTGTGCCGATGGCCTGATCGCGTTGGCGAGTGCCTGGCTGGGCTACATGTTCATCAGCGGTGCGACACAGCCCTGGCATGTCTACGTAATCATGCTGGTACGGGCCGTTGGGGGTGCATTCCATTGGCCGGCAATGCAGGCATCGACGTCGCTGATGGTCCCCAAAGAGCACCTGTCGCGAATCGCCGGTCTGAATCAGGCAATCTATGGCGGGATGAACATTGCGGCGCCGCCATTGGGCGCACTCCTCTTGGCATTGCTCCCCATGCAGGGCGTCATGGGCATCGATATTGCGACCGCCCTGATGGCGATCCTGCCGCTGCTTATGCTATCGATCCCGCAGCCTGTCGTAGATGCCGCACAGGATGCCACTGCCACCGTTCTGCGTGACCTGCGCGATGGCATCCGCTATCTGCGCCGCTGGCCGGGGATGTTGAATCTGCTTGGGCTTGCGGCGGTTGTCGAATTGCTTTCAGTTCCGGCCTATATGCTCGCTCCGATTCTGGTCTCGAAGTACTTCCAGGGTGATGCATACCAATTGGGTGCGATGAACTCGGCCTACGGTATCGGCTTCGTCGCCGGCGGATTGACGTTGAGCGCATGGGGCGGCTTCAAACGCCGCATTCTCACTTCGCTGGCGGGCATTGTCGGCGTGGGAATTGCGATGTTTGTCATCGCCGCGACGCCTCCCACAGCGTTCTGGATCGCGGTCGTGGCCGCGGCAGTGACCGGGGCAATGCACGCCTTGATCACCGGGCCAATTCTTGCGATCATTCAGACAGTTGTCGCGCCGGCAATGCAGGGACGCGTTCTCTCGCTCGTTATCAGTGTGGTGACGGTGATGGCGCCGGTAAGCATGATTATCGCCGGGCCGTTGGCCGATGCGGTCGGAGTAATCACCCTGTACTGGATCGGTGGGATTGGCTGTTTGGTCCTCGGCTTATTCAGTTTCACGGTCCGCTCGATCGTCCATCTGGAAGACTATCAGGACACAGTATCCGGAGGCGTCATCCCGGATGAGTGCTCTTCAGTCGCCGAAGCGGAGTGATGTCCGTCTGCCGTGCTGGCGTCTCGCCGTCGACAACCAGCCATGCAATCAGTGCGGCCGTAAATGTGTGGGTGGTACTTATCAAGAGGGAGTGACTCATGCTCACAGTACTCGTGTTGTTAGTTGCCGGTCTGGCGGTCCTCTTTCTGGGGCGTAAGCTGTTCTGGTTGTTCGTCGTCGTGACCGGTTTCGGTGCTGGCTGGGTGCTCGCCCCCGCTCTTCTCCCTGGCCAGTCTGAGATCATCCACCTGCTGGCAGCGCTCGCGGGGGGCTTCGTTGGTGCTATGCTGGCGCTTGTCCTGCAGCGAAATGCGGTCGCTCTTGCCGGTTGTGCGCTGGGTTGCTACTTCATTTTCTGGCTGCTGGAGATCACCGGGTCTCAATTCCACGCCCCTCCCTTCAGCATGCAGTGGTGGACGCTGTTGATCGTTGGTGGTGGCCTTGGCGCGATTCCTGTCTTTGTGCTGTACGATTTCGCTTTGATCGTCCTCTCATCGCTTGCCGGCGTTATCCTGATTGTGGAAGCGTTGAGTCTACCTGCGTTTCCCGTCCAATCGTCCGCAGTGCTTCCGGTTGGCCTGGTACTCCTGGTGGCCGGTATCGTCATCCAGACGATCCTGTTCAAGCAGCACTGAACACAGCCCTGCCCGGGTCTCTGTTCAGCAAATCAAGAGGAGAGAATCCGCCATGTCTGCTGTGTTGCTCTGTATAATTGGTTTAGCCGTCCTCATTCTGGGTCGTAAGCTGTTCTGGATATTTGTCGCTGCAGTCGGCTTCGCATTGGGAATGATGTTGGTCCCGCAATTCTTGCCGGATGCCCCGCAGTGGCTGATCTTGTTGGTGGCGATCGTCGCCGGGTGCGTCGGGGCCGTACTGGCTGTACTGCTGCAACGGATCGCGGTGGGTGTGGCGGGATTCATCAGTGGGGGCTATCTGGTGTGGTGGCTCCTGACGTTTCTGAACGTTCACCTGGGCGAATGGCAGACCCTGAGCTGGGTCGTTTTCATCGTCGGGGGCATTGCAGGTGCATTGTTGCTCAGCATGGTCTTCGATCTCGCCCTGATTATCCTGTCGTCCGCTGCCGGCGCGGGCCTCATTGCCGATACGCTCATGTCGGCATTCTCGCTGCAGAAGCTTGCCGTCGCTATCATCTTTCTGATTCTGTTCGCCATCGGGATCGCCGTGCAGTCCGGCATCATGAGACGCGAGCGTTAGTATGCGGCGAACCCGGCACAGTGTGCAACCCGCGCCGCAAGGCTTTCGCGATGCCATCCATCGTCGCTGTGGGTATTTGTTGGCGCTGCCGCAAGTCGTATTGAAGGTCGGGTGTTGTCCATTTCAGGTCTGCCATACATGCCAGGGAGGCGAAAAATCATGAAACGTTTCGTGCTGGGGTTGGTTGTCGTATCGTTGTTGCTGGTTCTTCTGCCCGCCTGTGGACCAACACAGGAGCCGGGCAGCAGTGTACCGAACGAGGTGAAGTTGACCAAGGCGGATGCCGGGAAGTCTGTCGAAATTGCGCAGGGTGGAACGCTGGAGATTGCGTTGGAGGGTAACCCGACTACCGGATATACCTGGGAAGTGGGTTCCGGTGACGAGAAGATCCTCAAGCTGGAAGGCGAACCGGACTTCAAGGCCGAGAGCGATGCGGTCGGCGCTGGCGGCATGATGACGCTGAAGTTCAAGGCGGAAAGTGCCGGTAAGACGGAGCTCAAGCTGGTCTATCACCAGCCGTGGGAGGAAACGCAGGAACCGGCGGAGACCTTCGATGTGTCGGTCACGGTGAAGTAGCGGAGCGGTTCGCCTGATTGTCTGGGGGTTGAGCTGAATTCTTGTTGGAGCGAAGATCGCTCGGGTATATTGCCAGCAGGATTCCTCGCGAACACGCGGGGAATCCTGCATTTTTCGTCCGGAATCGGACAGGACTGTGACCGGTAGTACTCTGGTACTGGCGAGTATCACTCAATTTGACACCCAAATGAATTGTGCGTATACTTAGATAATGCAAGCAGTCTACAATTTATGCTTGTTTTTCTCGAAAGTTCGTTAATCGCACTAGCGAACCTGCCAAATGTTGGAAGCTGACGCCAAAGGGTTTCCAGTGGGGTACGAACGGTCCTTTCGCTCGCTGCGTGGCTCCGCTGGCCGGCAACAGGATCGTGCAACCCGGCGCGAAATCGAGAGGGAGGATCTGCGCTGCAATGGATAATGGCAAGATCAGGGAAAAACTGGTCGCGGAATCCCAGACATTTGTTGCCAGAGGTGCACAGGGTGAACCGGCGGCGTGCCAGGGTGCGCGCATGCTGCAAGCCATGTTCAATGGGATCACCGACTCGGCTTTCCTGATAGATACAAACGGGACCGTGTTGATCGCAAACGAGGCAGCGGCCCAATGCCTTAGGGCAACGGTCGCGGAGATGGTGGGCCAGGATATCCATCATCTCGTCGCACCCGCTGTCGCAGAACGGAGCCGGACTTACGAACTGGAGGCCATACGGACCGGACTGCCCATCCGTTTCGAGGATGAGCGCGACGGACGGATCTTCGACAATCATATCTACCCTGTTTTCGATGAATCTGGCGGTGTGGCATCGCTGGTCGTCTTCGGACGCGAGATCACCAACGGGCACGAGACGGAAGTTGCCTTGTGCCACAATGAGCAGTTGTACCGCGCTCTTGCCGAATCGACCCCACAGTGCGTCTATGTCATTGACCGGAATTACACCTTTCGATATGCCAATCCGGCAATGTGCCAGACGTTCAATCTGGCTCCGGATACCCTGCCCGGCAAAGCATTGCGCGATCTGCTTCCGGAGGACGTGCTTGCCAACGAGATGGCGGCCCTGAGGTGCGTGTTCAATTCGGGGCAATCCGCATCTTGCGACGAGTGCTTCGATTTCCTGCCCAAACCGGGCTGGTTCGAGACGCAATTCTCACCGATCAAGAATGAAGACGGCACTGTCATGGCCGTATTGGGAGTTTCGCGTGATGTCAGCGAGCGTCGGCGCCTCGAGCTCAGCGAACGGCGCCGCCAGGAGTATTTCCAGGCACTGCAGAAAGCCCAGGTCCGGCTGGCAACCAGTCGCACGGTCAATCGCGGTGCGTTGCGCGATGCTCTGCAAGAGATAACGGAGACGGTGGCGGCGCTTCTCAACGTGGCACGGGTGAGCATCTGGCTGTTTGACGAGAAGCGCGCGTTCCTGCGCTGTTACGACCTGTACGAGAAAGACCACGACCGCCACCGCAATCAAAGTGAGATCGCGGTAGTGGACTACCCGGCCTATTTCGAAGCGCTGGAACGGGAACGTGCCCTGGTCGCTCACGATGTCCTCGTTCAACCGCAAACGCAGGAGCTCCTGGACAGTTATTTGCTTCCGTTAGGCATCACGTCTCTGCTGGAGGCGCCGATTCGCCTGGATGGCCGGTCGATCGGTGTGGTTTCCCTGGAACATATCGGGCCGGCCCGCGCATGGACGGAGGGTGAGCAGGAGTTCGCTGTGTCATTGGCCGACCTGGTCGCACTGGTTCGCGAACGGGATGAGCGCCGTAGAACCCGGCAGCAGTTGGACGAACAGCGCACGCTGTTGCGGACATTGCTGGATTCCTCACCCAACCTGATCATCTTCAAAGACCGGGATTCCATTGTCCGGATCGCAAACCAGACCTACTGTGCATTTCTGAATCGTCCAATGGAAGAAGTCATCGGGAAAAGTGTGTTCGATTGGTTTCCGGAGGAATTCGCCTGGGAATACCGCAACGAAGACGTGCAGGTGATGGAATCGGGTATCTCCCTGACCAGAACGCGCGAAGTGCCGGACCCTGCCGGGGAGATGGTGTGGTATGAGGTCATCAAACAACCCCTGTTTGATGCGCAGGGACAAGTCATCGGGCTGTTGTCCACAGAACGCGACATAACTGAAAAGCGGCGCGTGGAAGAAGAGCGCAGGGAAAGCGAGGCGCGTTTCCAGCGGGTTCTGGAGGCATCCAATACGGGTATCTGGGACTGGAATATCGTGACCGGCGAGGTGTACTTCTCCCCACGTTGGAAGTCCATTCTCGGTTATGCGGATCACGAACTGGAAAATGTCTGGGCGAGCTGGGAGGAGAATCTTCATCCCAACGACCGGCCATACATGGTGCAGGAAGTCGCTGATTTTTTGGAAAACCCGCTGGGCAATTTCGAGCGCGAATTCCGGATGCGCCATAAGGACGGCTCATACCGTTGGATACTCAATCGTTCGGCGGCACTCCTCAATGAAAATGGCGAACCGGTTCGCATGTCAGGCTCTCATCTGGACGTCACTGCCCGGAAAGAAATGGAAGTCGCACTGAATAACGAACGCCAACAATTGCTGGCCCTGTTTGACGGTATTGACGAAATCATTTATGTAAGCGACCCCGATACCTGTGAGCTGCTCTACGTGAACGATGCGTTCAGACGGGCATGGGGTAAGGACGTTCTGGGCAAACCGTGTTATGCAGTCGTGCAAGGCCTGGAGGCTCCCTGTTCGTTCTGCACCAACGACAAAATCTTCGGCGAGCGTGTTGGACAGGCGCATATCTGGGAGTTCCAGAACCGGACTACCGGGCGCTGGTTCCGGTGTGCGGACAAGGCGATCCGTTGGTCCGATGGGCGATGGGTACGGTTTGAGCTGGCGGCGGATATCACTGATCAAAAACGGGCCGGGGAACAATTGCAGCGGATTGCGGAGGATCTGGTCCGCTCCAATGCCGAGTTGCAGCAGTTCGCCTATGTGGCTTCCCACGATTTGCAGGAGCCACTGCGCATGATCTCCAGCTACCTGCAATTGCTACAACGCCGCTACGTGGGACAGCTGGACGAAGACGCCGACGAGTTCATCCACTACGCAGTGGACGGTGCCGTCCGCATGCAGGCCCTGATCAACGACTTGCTGACCTTCTCGCGAGTGGGAACTCATGGCGGATCCTTCAAGCCCACGGACGCTGAGGCGGTGCTCGGACAGGTCCTGCACGATTTGCGGCTCGCTATCACCGAGCAAGGCGTTACCGTGACTCACGACGATCTGCCGATTGTGGTTGCAGATCGGGCGCAATTGGGACAGTTGTTGCAGAATCTGCTGGGGAATGCCATCAAGTTCGGGAACGCGCGGGAACCCAAGGTCCACATCGGGGTAGAACGTCGGGGTGATATGTGGCTCTTCTCCGTACAGGACAATGGCATTGGCATCGACCCGAAGCACTTCGAGCGTATTTTTCAGATCTTTCAGCGCTCGCACGGTAGAGGTGAATATCCCGGCACCGGGCTGGGGTTGGCGATCTGCAAGAAGATCGTGGAGCGACATGGCGGGCGTATCTGGGTGGAATCGCAGCAGGGAGAAGGCGCAACGTTCTTTTTCACGCTGCCTGTGAAAGGAGCAGTTGAGCATGAGTGATCGAGTAGTTGGTGACCCGGTAGAGATCCTTTTGGTTGAGGATAACCCCGCTGATGTGCGTTTGACTCGTGAGGCCCTGAAAGAAACCAAACTGAGCAACAACCTCAGTGTGGTTATGGATGGCGAGGCCGCACTCTGCTTTCTGCGGCGACAAGGTGAATATGCCGCTGTGCCCAGACCGGACTTGGTCCTGCTCGACCTGAACCTGCCCAAAAAGAGCGGGCGCGAAGTCCTGGCGGAGATCAAAGCCGACCCCAGGTTGAGGCGCATCCCGGTCGCGATTCTCACCATGTCGGATGCCGAGGAGGATATCGTCAAGAGTTACGATCTCCATGCCAACTGTTACATTCGCAAACCGTTGGATATCGAGCAATTCACGACAGTAGTCCGTTCCGTTGAGAATTTCTGGTTTACCATTGTCAAGTTGCCACCGGAAACCGGGTGCGGATGAAGTGGCGTACCGCAGTGGATAATCCGTCGTTAACGGCGGAAGTGACGCTGAAGTATGCCGGGGAGGCAGATTTTGAACTGCCAATTGAAATGCTAGAAGCGATCGTGCCGCTCGTACATACGGGTGACGGTCAGATCGACTGGATGTACGGTGATGTCTGGCAGGAGACTCGTGACATGCTGGTGGATCAGGACATGTTGGCCCAATCTGTCGATCCCTTCGATTTCTATATGCTGACCTTTGTCGAAAAAGTGTATGGAGATGCGCCATGAGATTGACTACCCGCTTGATGCTCTTTTTCCTGTTACTCTCTGTCGTGCCAGTCGGCGTTGTCGGTTGGCTGGTTTACGAAACGGCAAAGCACGCCATCGAGCAGGGGGCCATCAATCACCTGGTCTCAACGAATCTGCTCAAAGAGGGTGAACTGGATTGGTGGCTTAACGGGAACGAGCGTCAGCTGCGGTCTTTGGCCAACCGTCCACTGGTCTCGCAGTATGCGGCGCAGCTGGCCGGCGCAGATGAGCGGTCGCCGGATTTCGCGATCACCCAACAGAGACTGGTCAGGGAGCATTTAGCAGTTGCGTTGGTGGACGGAGGATTTTTGAGTTTGTCGCTCATCCGCGCGGCAGATGGCAAGATCCTGGCTTCGACGGAAGCGGATCTGCTCGGCCAGTACCGCGAACGAGAGCCCTATTTTATACAGGGAAAACTGGGAACTTATGTGGACGAGGTGGTGTATTCCGTCGTCGAGCGGCAGGCCGTGCTGCACATGAGTGCACCGGTAACAGGTCCTGCGGGCGATGTGGTTGCAGTGTTGGCCGGACATGCCAACCTCTTACAAATGTCCGAGATCATGAACCGGCAAACCAGTGTGTCGGCGAGTGAAGATACCTACCTGGTCAACAAATCCAACTTCTTTGTTACGGCAAGCCGTTTCTGGCCCGATGCCGCGCTCAAAAGGACGCTTTACACTGCCGGTGTTGAAGCTTGCCTGCGGGGCGAAGAAGGAGTGGCGCAATACGCTGACTACCGTGGCATTGCGGTGATCGGGGCTTATCGCTGGCTGCCGGAACGAAATCTGTGCATTGTGGCCGAAATTGACCAGGCTGAGGCTTTCGCACCTGTTCTGGCGTTACGCCACAAGGTGTTGGGGCTCTCGTTGCTCATCGGGTTGGTGGCAGCTCTGCTGGGTTTGTCTTTTGCGCGCACGATCACCGTTCCGTTGCAACGCCTGGTTCGAGGTGCTGAGGCGTTTGCTCGCGGGGAGCTTGATTACCGGGTTGGACTGCAGTCACGCGATGAGCTCGGGCAGCTCTCCCGCTCGTTCGATAGCATGGCGGGCGAACTCGATGCGCGGATGGCTGAACTGCGCGTGCTCAACGATGCCGTGGAGTCCTCTATCAGCGCGATGGCACTTTCCGATCTGGAAGGCAGGCTCACGTACGTCAACCGTGCGTTTCTGAAGCAGTGGGGCTACGAGAATGAGGACGAGGTGCTCGGCCAATCAGCGGTGACGCTCTGGCGTGACCCGGCAGAGGCGGAATTGGTCGTCTCTGCCCTGGAAGAGCACGGGTTTTGGATGGGCGAGTTCAGTGCCAGGCGCCGCGATGGCACGCCGATCGACGCACAGCTTTCCGTAAACGTCGTGACCGATGCGCGCGGGACACCCATTTGTACATCGGCCGCGTTTGCCGATATCACCGCAAGGAAGCGGTTGGAAGCTGAATTGCGTGCTCATCGTGACGAGCTGGAACAACTCGTTGCAGAGCGCACTGCAGCGCTGCGTGAGAGCGAGATGGTTATGCGGACGGTAATCGACGCCACGAACGATTCGATCGTGTTGCTTGATCGGGAGGGCGTTGTCCTGACCTCCAACGAAGCGTTTGCCCGCAGTCTGGGTCTGGAGGTGGCGGAGCTCGTCGGGCAGTGCGTCTACGGCTTGCTGCCGCCCGCCCTGGCCCGTGACAGACAGGAGCGGGTGCAGCGCGTGCTCGCGTCGGGAGAACGCGATCGTTTCGAGGACGAGCGTGCCGGAAGGGTGCTCGATAACAGTCTCCATCCGGTGTGCGATGCGCAGGGACGCATCAGCGGTGTTGCCGCGTTTGGCCGGGATATCACCGCCCGTAAACGAGCCGAGGAGGCACTCAGCGAGAAAGAGATGCTCTACCGTACGCTGGCGGAATCGTCGCCTGATATGATCTTCACGATCGACCGTGAGTATCGCGTTGAATACGCCAACCCTGCTGCCGCGCAGATGTTCGGTAGACAGCCGGAGAACCTCATCGGCCTCTCGTTGGACAACCTGTTCCCGCCGCAGTCCTTGCAGCGCCAGGTCGAGTCCTTGCGTACAGTGTTCGAAACCGGAAAAGCGGTCTATCTGGAAGACGCGGTCATTTTCCCCGACGTCGAGATGTGGCTTGACACGCGGTTGGTTCCCCTCGCAGACCAGAGCGGAGAGGTTAGCGGTGTTATGGGGATCTCGCGCGATATCACCGCTCGTAAGCGGTCCGAGGAGGACCTGAAACGCCTCGCTGCCGATCTGAGCCGTACCAATGCCGACCTGGAACGAATGGCCGCCGACCTGGCGCGCTCCAACGCCGATCTGGAGCAGTTTGCGTACGTGTCATCCCACGACCTGCAGGAACCTTTACGGATGGTGTCGAGTTACGTACAACTTCTGGCGCGGCGCTACCGGGAGCAGCTCGATGACGATGCCGAGGAGTTTATCGACTATGCGGTGGAAGGTGCCAACCGGATGCAGACACTGATCAGTGCGTTGCTGGCGTATTCCCGCGTTGGTAAGAAAGGACGACCATTCGAACGCCAGGACAGCAACATCATTTTGCACGAGGCTCTGGATAATCTGCGGATGGCTATTCAGGATTCCAATGCAACCATCACGCACGATGTGTTGCCCGCCGTTACCTGTGATGGACCCCAGTTGGGCCAGGTGTTTCAAAACTTGATTGCCAATGCGCTCAAGTTCCGTGGCGATGCGCGACCGGTTATCCACGTCAGTGCGCGACGCCACGAAAATGAATGGATGTTTTGTGTGAAAGACAACGGGATCGGTATCGATCCGCAGTATGCCGAGAGGATTTTTGTGATTTTCCAGCGTTTGCACGCTCGTGAGGAGTATGCTGGGACGGGGATCGGGCTGGCGATATGCAAGCGGATCATCGAGCGGCATGGTGGGCGGATCTGGGTACAATCACAGGAGGGTGAGGGATCGGAATTCTACTTCACGATTCCGGATTTTGAGGGAGGAAACGAACATGAATAAACCGCTGAGGACCGTAGAAATTCTGCTGGTTGAGGACAACCCCGGCGATGTGCGGCTGACCCAGGAGGCACTCAGAGAAAGTAAGCTGGTCAATCACTTAAGCGTGACCCGAGACGGGGTCGAGGCGATGGCGTTCCTGCGGCGGGAAGGCGAATATGCCGCTGCGCCTCGTCCCGACTTGATTCTGCTCGATCTCAATCTGCCACGCAAGGATGGCCGCGAAGTTCTGCAGGAGATCAAGGAGGACACGTCACTCCGGCGCATTCCGGTCGCGGTGCTGACGATGTCCGATGCCGAAGAAGACATTGTGAAGACCTACAATCTCCATGCGAATTGTTATATTCGAAAGCCGTTGGACATCGACCAGTTTGTCAAGGTCGTGAAATCGGTCGAGAATTTCTGGTTCGTGATTGTGACCTTACCTCCAGGTGAGGATTGAGGGAGCCATAGGACCTCTGAAGATTTCCTGAACTGCTTGCAGCGCGCCACCGTCACCGGTCAGCTGGATTACCGCAAGTGATCTGGTGTTGAAAATGCGCTGCTGTGACCGGATGTCGCTGGTGTTCTTGATTCCACTGTGGACGAGAGCGGATGTGGGCGCGATGATGCCATCCGGAGGCGGTAAGCAGTACGGCGAGGTCAGGAGAAGAATTGCTTTGAAAGAAACGGTTTCGTGCATCAGGGTCTTGCTTATTGAGGACAACCCGGGCGATGTCCGTCTGGTGGAGCTCATGTTGGCCGATGCCGGGATGGCGCCGTCTTCTGCGCAGAAATTCGCGATGACACACGCGGGAACGCTTGCCGCCGGATTGGAGCAATTGCGCCTGGGTGAATTCGATGTCGTCCTGTTGGACCTGTCACTCCCCGACAGCCACGGGATCGACACGTTCAACGCGGTTTGCTGCCACGCGTCCGACGTCCCCTGCCTGTTGATGACCGGTTTGGACGACGCTGATCTGGCGGTTCGTGTCATGCAGGCCGGGGCACAGGACTACCTGACCAAGGGGAATTTCGATGGCGCCTTGTTGGGACGTGCGATCCGTTACGCGATCGAACGGCATCGCCTGCGGAGTCGCCTTGAAAACACACTGGCTGCGCTGCAGGCCAGTGAAGCGCGTTTTCGTACGATCATCGAACAGAACGTCGATGGCGTCATTATCGTAGATGACCTGGGAACGATCTGTTTCGCCAACCCTGCCGCAGAAAAACTGTTCGGGCGCAATCTGGAGGATCTCGACGGTGCATCTTTCGGGCTACCAGTTATCAAGAACGTGCTCTCAGAGATCGAGATTGTCCGTCCTGAAGAGGGTATTGTCACCGTCGAATTGCGCTGGGTAGAAATCGAGTGGGAGGGGCGGCCCGCTCACCTGGTCTCGCTGCGCGATATCAGCAATCGGAAACGTCTGGAATCGCAGCTCATTCAGTCGCGCAAAATGGAGACGGTGGGCCGTTTAGCCGGCGGAGTGGCTCACGAGTTCAACAACCTCCTGACCTCCATGATCGGTTATGGAAGCCTGGCACGCGATGCATTGGAAGCGGGAGATCCTGTCCGGACAGACATCGAAGCGGTGCTGCACAGTGCGGACCGAGCCGCCGAAATCACCCAACAACTGCTGACTTTTTCGCGTCATCAGGGGAATCTGGCTGTTACGGACGATGTCGATCTCAATCGTCTGCTTAGCGGCATCGAGCAAATGCTCAGACGATTGGTGGGGCGCAGAGTCGAAGTAACCCTGCAGCTGGGCTCCGATCTGGGCGTTGTGCGGGCCGATCCGGATCAGATCGAGCAGGCACTACTCAACCTGGTAACCAACGCACTCGATGCCATGCCTCAAGGTGGGAAGCTCACAATTGAGACTGCCAACGTCGTACTGGATCGGGAAATCGAGCAGGATCTGCCGGACGGCGCCTCCGGGGATTACGTCATGCTGGCGGTTAGCGATACCGGTGTCGGGATGACGACCGAGGTGAAATCCCATCTGTTTGAACCCTTCTTCACCACCAAGGATGTGGGACAGGGCACCGGACTGGGTCTGTCTATCGTGTATGGTATCGTCAGACGGTTCGGCGGGCATGTTCGGGCATACAGCGAGCCAGGCCGGGGGACAATTTTCAAGATCTATCTCCCACGATTGGGCGGCAAGGCCGCTTCCACAGCGCAACCGCGCGCCGAAGTATCGCACGGTGACGAGACAATCTTGCTTGTCGATGACGAACCAGTCTTCCGTGAGTTTGCCGGACGTGCTCTACGTCAACACGGCTACACCGTGTTGGAAGCAGGAGACGCACGTGAAGCGTTGGATATGGTTCTGGGTTATGATGGGTGCATTGATCTCATTGTCACCGATATTGTTATGCCTGGGATGGATGGTATGGAATTGGCGCGGGAGGTGCGCAAGCTCTGTCCCGGCATGAAGTTCCTCTTTGTTTCCGGATATACAGAGGATACAGCAAAGTGTGGCGGTCTCTTAGCCAGCGGTGAAGAATTCCTGGAAAAGCCCTTCATCATGTCGATGTTGTGCCACAAAGTCCGGAATATTCTGAAGGGGTAGGCCGGTTCGTTAGCGGTGGTTTGCCGTGCGACGATACACTGATTCCATCTATTCTGACCGCATCATTGCCGAACGGAAGCAAATCACGCTGGAGCTCTCCTGTGAAGAGGCTGCGCCTCCAGTTGAGGTTGACGCGGTCAAGTCAGACCTTTCACCTGGGATATGTGGGCAAACGAACAGGGCAGCGAGGTATTTCTCTCCTGCCTTGTTCGTTTGCCCAGATACACCACAATTCGTGAATTTTAAGCTTTGACTATTGACACCGGGTGCAAATATATGCTAAAATAGGTTTACTTAGTTGCTGGCCTTACCAGTGAACAAGCTTCACAAGTAGCTGGCGGGTGACCACGACCTGCCGATTTCGATATCCCATACGTTCTTACCACCCATATTGCGTCGCGGAGCATCACCAATGGAGATGACCAACGTGCTGTTTGACGCTCTCAAGAACGAGAAGTTCGCGGAAAAGATCGCCCAGCGGATTATGCAGATCATCGGGTCTGGTGAGTTGCGCCCGGGTGACGTTTTGCCATCCGAACGCGAGTTGGCGAACAGCTTCCAGGTGAGCCGTGCGGTCGTACGCGAGGCTTTGGGCATGTTGGCAGTGCGCGGTCTGGTGACGATTCATCAGGGCAAGCCTACGTTGGTCAGCGATGTTTCCCAATGGAACACGTTGGACCCCAAGGTGTTGTTGCTCCTGCGCAATGCCAGCACGTTTCACGAGCTGATGGAGCTGCGCGTCATGGTGGAACCTGAAGCAGCCGCCCTGGCTGCCGAGCGCGCTACCGCCGAAGAGATTGCCAACCTGTATCCCCTGCTTGACCCTTCGCACAACGTCTCTATGGAAAAACACGTCGAAGCGGACACGGCATTCCATCATGGTATTGTCCGTGCTACCCACAACGCCGTATTGCTTATCGTCATGTCTTCCGTCAATGACCTGTTGCGTGAAAACCGCCGGCTTACCTTCCAGGCTCCGGGGATGATCGCAGAAGCCGCCAGTTGGCACCAGGTCATCCTGGACGCACTCGCGCGCCACGACGCGGAAGGTGCCCGTCAGGCCATGCTCTCACATCTCAAACAGGTGGACGAAGCCCTCGAAGCCTTTGAACAAACGCACCCAGGTATGGATAACAGCGCCTGGTTCCCTGAATTGGTTTGACTCGCAGAATGAAAAAGGGGAGAGGATCAACGTGTCTGAACAGGAACCGCTTCTGAGTGTAAGAGGAATCATCAAACGATTTGGACGCGCCCAGGTGTTGACGGATATCGATCTGGACCTGTATCCGGGCGAAATCCACGCACTGGTCGGCGAAAACGGGGCGGGGAAATCGACACTGACTAAAATCGTCAGTGGGTTGTACCCGCCAGACGGCGGGCAGATCATCCTCGAAGGCAAGCCGATCACGGTCCCGTCGCCGGCGGCCGCCCAACACATGGGGATCGCGCTGATTCACCAGGAACCGCTCAGCTTTCCCGACCTGGATGTGGCGGAGAACATCTTCATCGGACGGCAGCAACGCCGCGGTATCGCCATCGACTGGGCGAAAATGTACACCGAAGCGCAACGCTTGCTCGATGATCTTGGGGTCGCCATCGATCCGCGGAGGCGAGTGCGTGGTCTGTCCATCGCCGATCAGCAAATGGTCGAGATGGCGAGTGCCCTCTCGCTGAATGCGCGCATGTTGATTATGGACGAGCCGACAGCAGCACTCACGCCGAGCGAAGTGGCGGATCTGTTCATCATCATGCGGCGGTTGCGCGATCAAGGTACATCGATCCTGTTCATCAGTCACCGGCTGGAAGAAGTATTCGAGATCGCGGACAAGATCTCCGTGCTGCGTGACGGCGAGATGGTGGGCCAAGTGCAGCCGGCCGCGAGCAGCCGCGAGGAAATCGTCCGGATGATGGTTGGACGCCCCCTCAGTGCGCTGTTCGAGAAAGAACAGATGGCCGAGTTCGGTGAGCCGCGGCTGGAGGTCCGGAACCTGACGACGCGCGGCTTGTTCTACGGCATTTCTTTTCAGGTCAGAAGCGGTGAGATCTTGTGCCTTGCCGGTCTCGTCGGCGCACGACGGACGGAAGTCGCCCGCGCGATCTTCGGTATCGATCCACCCAGCAGCGGCGAGATCTGGATAGACGGCCGGCGTGTGCAGGTACCCAACCCGAAAATCGCTGTGCAGCTGGGAATGGCATACGTTCCGGAGGATCGCCAGAAGCATGGTTTGCTGCTGCCGATGCGCATCGATCAGAACATGACGCTGCCGGTTCTGCAAGAAGTCAGCCGGTTGGGCTGGCTGAACACCAGCATGGAGGGGCAGCTGGCGCGTGATTGGCAGGGTAAACTGGACATCCGCATGCGCGGTCCCGACCAGAGTGCCTGGGAACTGTCCGGCGGGAACCAGCAGAAGGTCGTCCTCTCTAAGTGGCTGCTGACCGGGCCGAAGATACTCATTCTGGACGAACCCACGCGTGGCGTCGACATCGGGGCCAAAGCGGAGGTGCACCACCTGATGAGCGAACTGGCTCATCAGGGCATCGCCATACTGATGATCTCGTCCGAACTGCCCGAAGTCCTCGCGATGAGCGATCGCATTTTGGTCATGCGCGAAGGACACATGATGGGCGAGTTCAGCCGAGATGAAGCAACCCAGGAAAAAGTGATGGCCGCGGCAGTCGGCCAGATTCAGCTGGAGGCATGACCATGACGAGTCAAGCGCAGACCATGAATACGAGCAGACCCTCCAACGTCGCCACCATTCTGGCTAAATTCCGAGAAACGGGCATCCTGATCTTTCTGGCCGTCCTGGTGATCATCGCGACGCTGGTCGAGCGGCGCTTCTTTTCTTTACATAATTTCGAGAACATCTTGCTGGACATATCCATTCTGGCGATTGTCGCAGCTGGTGAGACCATGGTGATCATCAGCCGCAACATCGATATTTCGGTAGGATCATCGCTAGGATTGTGTGCCATCGTCGTGGGGTTGATGTTCAAGTTCAACCCCGGCGTCCCGATCATCGTTGGATTGTTCCTGGGCGTGTTGTTGGGCGCGGTGTTGGGCTCGGTCAATGGCACACTGGTGACGCAGTTCCGTGTTCCCCCGCTCATTGCCACCTTGGGCACGTTGAGTATCTACCGCGGGTTGGTGTTTTTGAGCAGCGGCGGGCGTCAGGTTGACCCTAACGACATCCCCCCCGACTTGATTGCGATGGCACGGGTGGGGCCGCTGGGGATCCCGTGGATCGTTATCGTCGCTCTGCTGATATCCGTGCTGGTGGGGCTGTTCCTGCGCTATACCCATCTCGGACGCGACATCTATGCTGTCGGAGGGAATCCGGTCGCTGCTCGTCTACGCGGCATCGGCGTCAATCGGGTCGTGTTCCTTACCTATTTGTTCGCCGGAGCATTGGCAGGTCTGGCGGGCGTCGGCTTTGAGTTGACGGTCATTGCTGCCACAGTCATCGGCGGCACGAACATCCTTGGCGGCTCGGGCACTATTCTGGGTACCGTTTTGGGTTCATTGCTGCTGGGCGTTCTCGGCAACGTCTTGGCAATCACCAACGTGTCGGGTTTCTATCAAAAGTTCGCACAGGGGTTGGTCATTCTCCTGGCGGTCATTATTGATGCCATCATCCACAACCAGTTGCAGAGCAGGAGGTAGCAGTGCGGTTGGTTGCTACCCATCTAATCCCGTCCCCAATGCGGGTTGGAGACAAGAGAAGGAGTGAGTAACGGTGGCTGTTTCTTCAATGGCTCAAAATAAAACGGAAAAGGTCTCGTCGCTGCGGCGTCTGCTCGCCCGTCGCGAGGTGATCACGTTCGCGCTTCTAATCGTCGCTTTCTTCATCAGCTCGCGGCTGTCTCCGTACTTCCTTGACATTCACTATATCTTCGATGCGACCTCCCTCTACACAGAAATCGGCGTGATGGCGTTGGCGATGACTTTCGTGATTATCAGTGGCAATATCGATCTGTCGATCGCATCGATGCTGGCCGTGACGGCCGTCTCGTTTGGCCTGTTGTATACGCGCCTCGGCATTCCGATCCCGCTGGCCATTCTGCTCGCGCTCATCATGGGTGCCGTTCTCGGGATGATCAACGGGTTGATCGTTACCCGCTTCAAGTTGCCGCCGATGATCGTAACGGTGGGCACGCTGGCGCTATACCGCGGGCTGGGACAGATTTTCCTGGGTGACCACGCCGTGACGGGTTTCCCAGAATCCTTCTATGGCCTGGATATGCGTTACGTGGGTAATAGTCCCGTTCCCATTCCATTGGTTATATTCCTGGTTCTGGCAGTGATTTTCGGTCTGGTTCTCCACAAAACCAGTTTCGGGCGCATGGTGTATGCCGTGGGAACCAATCAGGAGGCCGCCCGTTTTTCGGGAATTGCGGTGGACCGCGTCAAGATCGTCTGCTTCATGCTGTCGGGGCTGATGGCCGCTCTGGGTGCCATCATGATGAGCTCTCGTCTGGCCAGTGCACGCTACGATATGGCAAACGGTTGGGAACTGGACGTCATCACTGCGGTGGTGTTGGGAGGAACCGATATTGATGGCGGGCAGGGCAGCATCTTGGGTACCGTGCTGGCGTTGTTCCTGATCGGTGTTCTGCGCAGTGGGATGGGCCTGGCGAACATCAAAATCGAGTACCAATTGGTCGTGATCGGCTCTCTGCTCATCATGTCGATCATCATACCCAATATCGTCCGTCGTCTGAGACAAATGTAATCGGATGTACGGGAAAACTGGCGTTCAACCACGTGAAAGGAGGGAGAAACCGGAGAGAGTAAGAGCAAAATGACACGCGTTCCTAGCCATTCTGGTCGTTGCATTGTTTTGGCTGACCCGATGTATGTTGAATCACAAAAGGAGGAAGTCTGAATCATGTCACACAAGGTCTTGCTCGTCCTATCAGTCGTGGCTCTATTTGCGCTGCTCGTCGTGCCCGCATACGCAACCACACCGGAACCCGAAGAAGATGTTGCCGTCGAGGGCGTCGAGATGACCGTGACAGAACCGATTACGGTTAGTGCGACGGTCGCGGAACCGTTGAGGATCGTCTACATCCCGAAAAATACCGGTAACCCCTATTTCGATTCGATCATCAATGGCTTCAAGAAGGCTTCCGAGGAGTTGGGCTACGAATTCACGACAGTGGCTCCTTCCACTGCCGAAGGTACTGGCCAGATTCCGTTCATCAAGGAGCAGGTGCAGCGCGGTGTACATGCTATCGCGATCTCGCCGAATGACCCGGATGCCGTAGTGCCGGCTTTGAAGCAGGCCATGGGCAAAGGCATCCGCGTGGTCTGCGTCAACTCCGATATGAACAAGGAAGGGCGCGAAGTCGCCGTCCTGCCGATGGACTTCGAGATCACCGGCAGCAGCCAGGTCGAGCTGTTGGGTTCCGTCATCGACTACGAAGGTGAAATCGCCATCCTGAGTGCGACCACAACCGCTCCCGATCAGAACTACTGGATCGAGGGGATGAAAGAAGCGCTGAAGGATCCGAAGTATGCCAAGATGAACCTGGTCAAGATTGCGTACGGCGACGATGACCCGCAGAAGAGCTTGACCGAAGCCGAGGCATTGCTGACCGGCTTCCCGAATTTGCGCGGGATCATTTCACCGACCACCGTGGGCGTTGCCGCTGCGGCGCAGGCTGTCGAGACTGCCGGTGCCGCCGACCGCGTTCAGGTCGTCGGCCTGGGGACACCCAACCAGATGCGGCGCTTCCTGAAGAACAACACGATCACCAAGTTCGCACTGTGGAGCCCGTACGATGAAGGTTATCTCTCCGGGTATATGATCTACGGAATGTTGACCGGGCAGGTCGAGCCGGAAGAGGGTGGGCTGTTCAACGTGCCCAACCTCGGCGAACGTGAGTTCCTCGCGGACAACGTTGTCATCACCGGCCCGCCGACTGTCTTCACGGTGGACAATATCGACAACTTCGATTTCTAGATCGTCAGGTTCCTGTCTGTAGCAGTTTACGGTGTGCCCGCTGCCGTCCAGGTGGCGGGCACTTTATCACTTCAGATGGAACGTTTGCGGCCTTTTGACAAAATTCTCCGGGTTCCTATAATAGAGGCACGACTGACGCCCTTGCCCGATCGCTGTTTCGGGTCCTACCGGTACGATACTCCTGCAGGTCTCAGCTTATATTGGGGGAGCGTGATATGCGAGCACAGCGAGTTTTGCTACGAAACGTTGCGAAGCTGGGTGTGCTTTTTTGTCGGCGCTTGGCAGGTGCTTACGGTGGGAAAGGACGGCTTGGGGTTCATCGAATTCCACAGATGAGTAAGGAGGCTCGAATGAAAGGACGAATGCTGTATGTGTTGCTGGCACTGCTGCTGGCGGTGTCGATCGTGGGACCGGCGGTGGCACAGGAACCTGCCGGGGAACCCGTGCGGATCGGTGTGGCGACCGAGGTAACGGGCAAGGCGGCGATGAGCGGCGATCACGCGGTGAAAGGCGCGAAGCTGGCGATGGAAGAGATCAACGCCACGGGCGGTGTGCTTGGGCGGCCGCTCGAGTTGGTGATCGAGGATACGCAATCGACAAACCCGGGCGCGATCTCTGCCTATAACAAGCTCGTCCAGGAAGACAACGTCATAGCCGTGATCGCGCCGATCCGCAGCACGCAGATTCAGTCGATGGATGCGATGATTCGTGAGGCGCAATTGGTGACGTTGATGGGTGGGACGAACACGAACCTGACGGAAGTCGGAAACGAATGGTTGTTCCGCTTCCGCCCGCCCGACAAGTACGCCGGGCAAGCGATGGTCGAATATCTGGTCGAGGATTTGGGACTGAGCAAAATCGGCATCATCCACGACACGGATGCGTTCGGCTCGGGCGGCGCTGACGTGGTGGAGGCTGCGTTGCAGGCGAAGGGCCTGGCAGCGACGAGCCGGCAGCAGTACACCACGGGCGACAAGGACTATGCAGCGCAAATTCTGTCGTTGAAGAATGCGGGCTCCGAAGCGCTAGTCATCTACGGGACGAACTCGGAAGACGATGCGATCATCCTGCGAACCATTAAAGATTTGACACCGAATATGGTCATCATGGGATCGCCGTCGAACGTGGCGCAGGTGA
>CAZPTF010000012.1:0-26451 GCA_964589015.1 uncultured Anaerolineae bacterium | reverse complement strand
CTGTGTTCGGGATAGCTCAGGGCATATTCCGGCGAAGTGCGCACGAACAGTAGATAAGGATGAAACAGCAACAATACGCCCAGCACGACGCCTGTCCCAACGATTCCCCAATGCCATACCAACGACCTGTCACTCAGGCGGCCCGCGGCTTGTCCCAGTCCCCACGCAGCCAGCAGGACCCAGGCCGGCAGCAAGGTGTAGTAATGCAGCCCGGGTATCCGGATGAGAAAGGCATAGGCAACCAGATAGACATCGAACCACAGGAAGACCATCTTGAGCCCAAGCGACAGTGTACGGTTGAACGTCAATAGGGCCATCGCGGGCAGAACCAGGAACAGCGAAACGTGCATGCCTCCAATCTGCAGCCAGGATGGCGCCAGCGTGCCTCCGATTAGACCGGCAAACAGCGTACCCCAGACGATGAGAGCCGTCCAGGAAAACGAGGCTGCCCGCTCGCGCCGAAGCGGCACGGCGCGATGTGTGAAGACGTGCTGCAGACCGTACCAGGCTGCGAGCAACAAACCCAACACCATGACGGTCTCGTAATAGATGGAATTGTAGAACAGGCTCGATGTCAGATAGTCACCCAGGTTGTTGAACGGCATACGGTCCGGACTGATTCTGATCTCCGTGTAACGCTGGAAGGTGTCAGCGAAGTGGACATGGGTCACAAAAGGAACGTAATACGCAAGCAGCACGAGGACCAACACGCCGGCAGCGATCACCAGTGGCCGTAGCAATGACCATCTCCAATTCGAGAACGGATACTTCTGCAGGTACAGGTAAGCCAACACGACTCCGATGAGTCCCGCTTCATAGTGGCTGAGCAGGCCCGTCCCCCACAGCCCCAGCCCTAATACCACCAGCCTGGGCTCCATCTTCCGATCACTGCCTCGATTTAAGACGTAGAAACATAGCACGGCGGTGACCAGCAGCAGCGCGACCACGCCTTGATACTGGACCATCCGTGAGAAGCCGAGAAAGATACCGTTGAGCGCCAGCAGGGCTGCAGCGAACAGCCCCAGGCCGGTTCCCCAGAGCCTGCGACCCAGGACGTAGGTTCCGATGATTGCCCACCCGCTCGCCAGCGCGAAAGGAAAGCGCAAGGCGAACTCGTCGAAGCTCCGCGCGAATAACGCGAACGTCGCGGCGATGATCAGCTCCACCGGGCCTTTGCGGTGCAGGAACAATGCGTCCGCTTGTCCAGCGATGGCCAGGCGTGCCAACCCGGTAACGTCGATTTCATCCCCCTGATATTCCGAGTAGTTCAGCGAGAAGAAACGGAAGACAATGATGAGCGCAAGCAGTACGACGAAAGGCAGCAGGACCCACACGAGATCTTGCCAGGCAGTCGTGTGTTGTTCGTGACGCGTCCCTCCACCGGGGGTTGCTCTTCTGTCCAGCACGATCGTCAATCCCACGAGAACGACGACCATCAGGTCGATCGCTATCAGTACACTCGCCAGGGTCATTGGGCCGGGCAGAAAGTGAACGCCCAACACGGCAACGGAAGACAACCCGTAGCTGACCGCTGCTCCGAGGACGATGCGTTCGGCTCTCAAAGACGCGTTATATTTGCCCAGCAGTAATCTGACGAGGAGAAAACCGGGCAGGAAGCCGAACAGCAAACCTGCCGCGGGCAGTATGAGCCAGGTCGTGTGCGCGAAGACAATCACCAGGTTGCTCAACACACACAGGATCGTGATCGACTGGTATTGTTTAAGAGATGCGTCGGTTGGCATGTTCTTCTCAGTGTTCTCCGATTCGTATAGGATCGGTAGAGAATGCGCCGCCCGGAGGAGTCAGCAGGTCTCCAGTTTCCTCTTCGATCAGGTACAGTTCCACGTGATACTCCCCGGATGGCGCATCCGCGTCGAAAGCGATCTCGTAGGTGTCACGCAGGACGAGCCCACGTGGCCACATCGAAGTGCGATATTGATTGAGGTAAGGGTGGGTACGCTGTTGCCCCCAGATCTTGCCCGCAGCGTCCACGATGCGCAGATCGACCTCGTAATCCGTGTCCAGCGTGGCGATGTCTTGCCAGTACAGGACGACGCGCACGAGCGGGCGAGCAGCGTTCTCGACGAGGGTCTGGTCGTATCCCAGCAGCTCGATCGACGGCCCGAACGGCTGACGGACGATCTGGCACAGTGGCAGCAGTTCATCCGGAATGAACTCAGGCGTACGGTAGACCCAGGCGTATTCGATGCCGTTCAGGCGTACGACGTGCTCCGCCTCCAGGCTGCGGAAATAGCGCACAGTGGCCTCGTTAGGCTGGTCCCGCTGTACCTGTGATACGTAATTCACGACGTAATCCGTCGCGTGCCAGGCAATGAGATCGAAATCGTCCGGATTCGAGTCAGCTACCTTGTGCACTTCACCCCGGAAATAGGGACTGAATTCGTTGCGGTAGAAACTGGCGACAGCCAGAGTGTCTGCGTCTGGTTTCTGATTCAAATAGTGCCCCGCTTGGTCCAGCCCCTCGCCCCAGCCGATCAGCAACGCATGGGGTGCTGTCCAAGAGCCACCTGCCAGCGGATTATAATAGGTCAGGTAGTACGGGGCGTGGCGGACGACCAGACCGATCTGGACCACGACGATCAGCGCCAGCCCAACGATCAGCGTACGCATCCGTGCCGGTCTCCCTGTGGCGGTGTGACGTTTGTCCCAATCCCGCAGCCGGTTGAGCAGTTCCACCAGGCCCATCGCCGCCAGAAGATCTAACATCGGAAACACGGGTAGCAAGTAGCGGTCGGCCTTCTTGGCGCTCAGCGAAGCGAAGATCATGAATGAGACGATGAACAGAACCGGCCAGAGCCGACCTCCGGTGTTGGTTGCCGTTCGGTTTGGGGCAAACTTGCTACGAATGGCGAACCATGCCAGGGCGGCTAAACCCACCCAGACTAACGGACTGCTTCTGAACAGCAGCACGATGGGATAGAACAGCACTCCCGGATCGTTGGTTGCCTGTCCCAGGAAAAACTGGTCGTGGCCGCCGGATGCCAACTCCTCGGTACGGTTCAGCATGTTCAAGAATGAATCGACCGGGTGGGTCCACATCGCCGGCCAGAGTACGAAGTACGTCACACCGGCGGCGATCGACCACACGAGCAAAACCGTGATAACCCTGCCCGGTCTACTCCGTACCGCGCCCTTGCCGAAACCCCATACGACCGCCGATGCCGCGGTCCAGGCCGTCAGGAAAAAGCCGCTGGGTTTCGTCAGGGCCGCCAGGCCTGCCCACATTCCCGCTAAGCACAATTGCAGCCAGCATACCTGTGTCTGCTGTAAAGCCAGCGCGAGACTGAGCACTGCCAGGGTGACGAAAAAGGCAATCAACGCGTCCTGATGCAGGATGCGACTGTGCGCGAGGAGAAATGGGTCGAGCGCGATCAGAAACGTCCCGATCAGAGCGATACGTTCTCCCCACAGCCGGCGCACCAGCAGATAGACCAACACGATCATGACGGCGGTCCCGATAGCGACAGGGAGCCGCGTCATTGGGAGCACATCCAGGATATTCTTGGGTTGGGACTGCACGACGTCCATAAAAGACCACAGATCGTGGCTGGCAGCCAGGTTGGGGTCGAGGTGCGCCGGGGCGAGTCCGAGCCGGTGGAGCGCGTAGCGGATGGTGATCCCGATCATACCGAGCCATTTGGTGATGATCCCCGCCGGATTACCCTCGTGGTAGGCCAGCGACAGGTCACCGGTGCCCAACGCTCGGAGCAAGTCGACTGACCGGCTCATCCAGCGGCGCTCATCCGGTGTCACGAAAGCGCCGAGGCTGATGATCCGGGGGATCAGCGCCACGAGGAAAATGCCCAGTATGCGTATGGAGTTCGTTTTGTGCCGATTGCTCACGTACGCCTCCGTTTCAGCGAGTGCCCAAGGCCCACTCATCGGGATATCGCGAGACCGCTGAGTGTCACGTGGTCTCCCGTAATGCGGCCCGCTGCGTCGATCAATGGGAGGCGCTCACCGGTGCCAGGGAGATACACACCGAGATGAATCTGATAGGTCCCCGCTGGCGCGTCTGGCGAGATCGAAATGTCATATTGGTCACGCACGATCTCCCCCGGTATCCATGCGTTGGTTGGGTGAAACCCCGCTGCCGGTGGATTGTCTTTCTGTCCCCAAACTTGACCATCGGGACCGATGAGCTGGTTGAAAACAGTGTAACTGGCATCCATAGATTGTAAGGCTTGCCAGAACAAAGTCAAATGGATGTTGTCTCCCGCCCGTGAACCGCCTTCGATACTATAGCCCCGGAGCTCGACTCGGTCGCTCAGATTGTGTACCGTAGTATGCTGGATGTCGAGGGCTTCTGTCGATGGGTTGATGTCCTGCGGGATGTCGACTGGCCCCAACAGGACCTCCGGTTCCCCATCCGGCAACAGCCAGTCTTCTGCGTGCACGCCGTAAATGACGAGATCGACCAGGTAACTGCCGGGAGGTGTGCCGGGCAGTATGGGAAGCTCACGCACGTCTTTGACAACTTCGCCTTTCGTCCAATCCTGTGTGGGGAAAGACCCCCAGCCTGGGCGATCCTCCTGTTGCCCCCACACTTGATAGACGTTGTTCAGCAACTTGAGCGTAATGACGTAGTCTTCATCCATCTTCTGCAGGCCGAGCCAGTACAATTCAATCGTTAGCTTGCGGATGCCCGCTGATTGGTCCGGCCGCATCGTGTACCCGATCAGAAGCAATTGATTGCCGAAGTTGACGTTGACGATGTGCTCGATCGACCTCGGTGCGAGCTTCTCGGGAATCCGCGCCGGTGGCTCGTAGGTCATGTTCTTGTACAGGTGCACGACGTCCTCGTTGGGCATGTGGAAAGTGGCAATCTCCTGGAATGCCCGCTGGAAATCTTGCGGTGGGTCCGTCAAAATCGCAGTGACCAGCACCGTCGATTGGTCCCGCGAGGTCTCGTCTCCAACCTCACTATCGGACACGAGCAGGAAATCCATACTAAATATCTGCGCGTAAACAGGTATGCTTCCCCGGTCGCGAAACAGCCCGATCGGTGCGATATCGGGATAGCTCACCTGGCTGACGAATTGAGCCTGGTAGTTGTTGAGATAGGCCTGGTTGACCAACAACCCGACCGTCGTGATATCTTCCGTGTCCGTATGGGTTCGGTTGGCCTCGACCGTATCGAAAATAGCCGGGAATACCCAATATTCGCGTGCTGTCGGACCCGAATTGGGCCAGATGAGAAACTCTCCCTGCGCGAACCAATTTGCTTCGCCCCATCCGGGCAATGCGATGTGTGTACGTTCCGGCAAATATGCCAGGGAGTCCAGCGACAAGGTCACCCACTGTACGCCTGAGATGAACAGCAAACCCGCGATGACCGTCCGGCGAATCCGGACTTGTCTCAGACTCAAGCATGCCCGCGCGAGAATGATCGCGACCGGCAGAACCAGGCACATTGTCAGCCGCATGTTCCAGCTTGAGGGGTTGCTGAACGAGGCGAAGAATGCGAATGGGATAACGAGCCACAGGCCCAGCAACCACACGTTGGACGAGAGGGGCCAGAGCCGCCCTTTCTTTCCGATGGCCCAGATCACGACCAGAACTGCTGCGATCGAGGCGATTGGGAGCGAAGTCTGCTCGTTCACGACGCCGCGGAACAACGGCCCAACCGGGAAACTGCTGCCGAACTGATACGCGGCGCGCTCGGTGCTGCCGATGTAGAACGCCTTATACAATGCGGTCGATAGGAAATCGCTGTTGGGGATATACCAGATCGCAGAGACGCACAACGTGACGATGGCGCATCCAATGAGATTGTTGAACGGGCGCGTGGGCGACATCACCAGATAGCTCAGCAAGGCGAAAAGGATCCAGTAGACGATCGCCAGCGTGATTCCGAAGCGTTCCTTGGCTTCCCAATCCCCGCTGATAATATAGAACAACGCGGAACCTGTCAGGCCGAGCGATATCGCGACGACGAGCGCCTTCCACTGTGGTCGAGGAGGGCGGAGGGCGCGCACCAAGTCGTTCAGAACGGGTGAACGCAGAAACACGTACAGGACCGGCGGGCCGGCGAAGATGACGAAAACCCACTTCGTCAGCAAACCCAGCCCCAAACAGACGCCAAGCGCATAGGACCAGCCACGATTCCGGAACTGCTCCGTCTTCAGCAGCAGCCAAACGCTCAGGGCCACCAGGGCGAGCATGGCGAATTCGATGTACGTGAAGCGCGACATCAAGAAGACGATGGGCAGCAGCGAGACCAGGCAAGCAGCCAGCAAGCCTGTCTGGCCGTCGTACATCTGCTTGCCGATCCCGTAAACCGCGAACAGTAGAATCGCAAAATACACGGCGTTTGTCAGCGCTCCAACATCAGCCGAAACGCCAAAGACGTGATAGAAACTCACCAGCGATAGATGGAAAAACGGCGGGTAGAACGAAGGCCAGGTCAATGCGTTCACGATGCCGCTGATGCTGATCGGGTTGGTCAGGTTGAAATATTCCATCGAGCGCGCCAAATGGCCCGGTTTGTCCGAGCCCAGGATCGTAACGTTGGCCTGGAGCCAGAGCCAATTCATGACAAAATGGTTCAGCCATACCAATCCCAATAAGGCCACAGCGACAAACCTGTGCGGGACTCGAGGGGATGTGGTGTTTCTGCCAGGGTGTGATGCCGTTCGCTGTTCGTTCATCTCAAAGTCAGTCCGGAGAAATCCTTTTATTTTAGTTGAAATGTTTCGATGGCCAGACTATCCTGATGTGGTGCGATCGCGCTCTCCGTGATCTGAAGCCGTTGTCCGTGCTGGGCATCGTATAGGCCGATTTGCAGCGTATAGCTACCCACGGGGAGAGCCTCCGGGAGAAGCAACAAGTAAGGGTCGCGCACAATCTCGCCCGGTTGCCAACTGGTGGTTGGGTGGAACCCGTTGGCAGGCTCGTTGTCCTGTTGTGCCCACAACTCGCCGGAGTCGTCTGTCAAATGGGTGAATACGGTGTAAGCCGTATCCGGGTGCGTGAGCGACTGCCAGAACAACGTCAGCAGCACTGCTTTGCCGCCGGCGGGTTCACCGTCCAGCCTGTACCCGAGCAGCTTGATCTGATCTCCGAACGTGGCCGCGCGAGTTTCAGGCATGTCCAGCTGCGCAGGTGACAGCACCCGCAGAGGCAGTTCGATTGGACCCAGGCTGGCATCTTCCCGGCTGGTCGTGTCGAGCCACTGTTCCCGAGTCAGGTCCTGAACCGCTATCGTCAGGCGATAAGCACCGGGAGGTGTGCCTGGATTCACCTGCACCGCGATGGTGTCTCGGAGCTCTGCTGTGTTCGCCCATGCGCCGCCAGGTATGCCTTGCCTGTGCAAATCCCCTTGTCCTTCGCCCCAGACACCATATATGGCATTCATGAGTTTGGCATGCACGCGATACTGCCGCCCGGCATAGCGGGGGGGGACCCAGTACAGAGCGATCTTCAACTGCCCGTCATCCGCATATTCGTCCATCCCGATGTGGTAACGGGTGAACCGCAATCCATCTTCAAAGGCGACCGAGCAGGGGGCTGTTGTCTCTCGAACCCCAGAGGTTTCATCACCCATTGCCGTTCCGTTCTGCGCACGCTCCGCATCCGCCAATCGGTCACGCACGAATGGCCAGGGGATCTTGCGCGCCAGAATGCTCTGGTATAAGGGCATGGCTTCTCCGGGAAGACCGTAGTCCACGAGGGCCTGCCCCAGGAGCAGTTGGTACCACGGGTTGTCCGGGGATCGTTCCAGTGCCTCGCGGTAACCTTTGATCGCTGTGTCCAGATGTCCTTCGCGTGCGTTCGTCCACGCCAATGCCGCTGGCACGTTTGCCCAATCTTCTCCTGCCAATCGCAGCGTGACGTCGTATTCCGCGAGCGCGGCGGAACGATTCCCCGCCGCGTTCAGCAGTTCCGCGCTGAGCGCGCGCAGCCAGATCGAGTCAGGTTGCAGAGCGAGCGCTTCGTCGAAATAGCCCTGTGCCTCGCGATCGTGGTCCTGCAGCATGGCGATTTGCCCCAGGCTACGGAGGACCTGGGCCCTGCTGTTCCGGCAATCAGCGGTGCAGTCTGCCCCGGCGGGCATCTTCGACACTGCCAGCGTATATTCATCCCCCGCCCGACCCCAATTCCCGGCAGCTACCTCCGCATCACCGAGCGCAATGTGGCGGGCGCTCGCGGTGTCGGGCAAGGGTATCACGCGGAAGACGTAGTAGGGGCCGGGCATGCTTTGATTGGCATACACCAATTCCCAATTCGCCGGTACAACCCTGATGCCCAGGGCTGGAAATCGCTGCTGCTCGCTCTGGCTGGCGGGCCAGGCCGGGTAGAAAATGTTTCTAAAGAGACCCTGCCGTCGCTGGAAGAACTCCGGGGTGACGAGGACGTAGTCCGCCTGCTGGTCCCGTAGATAGGTGCTGAAGCGCGGCCAATCGACGTCGGACGGAGCCGCGATGATCCTGGAATGGCCCTCGATCAGCCAGACGGGCAGGTCGTGGCTGGGTTGGTATACGATCACCGGGTTGGCGGTATTTTCCGGCAGTGCCTGGATGGTCTCCAATTGGGCGCGGTTTGCCAACCGATCTTGTGCGAACGGATTCGTGAGGCCACCTGCGGCTATGCAGGAGCGACCTGCACCGGCCACCCATAGCACAACCGCAACGCCCAGCAGGATCGCCGCACCGCGCTCGCGGCGACGTCCACTGGCGGACTCGGCATCTCCTGCGCGCTTGATCGGGGAGACGATGGCGCCGCCCAACATGACGTAGCCCAGCGGCAGGAGAGGAACGACGTACCGCGGATCGAATGTAACCGGCACGTACCAGCTTGCGCCCAGGAAATAGAGACCCAGGAACGTGAGCGCGAAGAGGACCACGCTCGCCCGTCTGCGCCAATAACGCAGCATGACACGGCGAAAGACCAGCACGAGCACGAAGGCCAACAAGGCAAATCCGATCAACGGGCCGTAAGGCTTACACCAATCGCCGCACAGCGTCTGATCCAGCCGGAACGGCACGAACACCGAGACGCTCAGAGTGCCCATCAGCAGTATGCCTTCGAGCATCCGGCCAGCCGCCTCACCCAGCGTATGGCTCTCGAAGTACGTCTGCATCGTGATCTTTGCGTCCTCACCGATGGCGAAGAACTGCTCCCAATCGTCCAGCCACATCGTCGAGATGTTTTCGGCCAGGACCGGCGTCCCATAGCGCACGGTGTTGTGGATGAACAGCGGTGAGACGATGAGGATCGACAAGAGCAGGAAGAGTAGCAGCTTTCTGTATGCCTGAGGGGTGGTCTTGCGTGCGATCACCGTGCCGATGACCCACGCCGGCAGCCAGAGAAGCCCGCTTTCTTTGCCCAGATAAGCGAGCCCGGTCATGATCCCGCCGGCGGCCCACTGCGTCCATTTGCTCTGCGTGAGGGCCTTCACGCCAAAGAGCCACACAAGGAGAAAGATCGATCCCAACAGTGGTTCGACCATGATCGTGGCCGATTCCTGGATGAAGAAAACGTTGGCAGCCAGCAAGAACGCCGAGAAGGCGGCAATGAGGGAGCTGCGGTACAGGTGCAGCGATACGACGAAACAGGCCATCACCCCGCTGAGGCCCGTCGCCAACGTGAGCAACTTGGCCCAGGTGAAGTAGCTGAAGTCGCGCTGGGCGAATGGCGCCAACAGCCACGAATACAGTGGCTGGCGGTAGGGGTCTGTCAGGCGCGCTTCTTCTTTGACGGCCAGCCCAATCGACAAATACGCGCCTTGATCCAGCGCATCGGACGCGGTGTTGGCGATGACCTGCTGGAAACCGGCCAGGCAGAAACCAACGAGTATGATTATCAACAATAGAAATGGATAGGCGCTGATTGCGCGTTTGGAGACGTCCATTTGCCCTGTCAGTTTCATTCCTTCGGTGCGAATCCAACGACGCTGAGGTTGCCGAAGGTGGTCTCTGCAGTCCTTTCATAATTCTCACTCAACCACTGCACCGCTTCCGCTGTCCACGGTTCGTTGACCCCGTTCCAGACGATCACCCAGATCGCCGGCGTGCCCTCTGCGGTTGTACCGGTCGCGAGAAGTTGCGCAAGGTTGGGCTCGCGCGGAATGACGGCGGTTTCGGCGCCACCGTAGTGGTAGTTGAGTGCGTCCTGCAGGATCGGATCGTTCACGAGCACGATTGCAGGACGATTGCCCTGCGCTTCCAGAAAAGACGTGATCTGTGCTACATCCGCTTCATCCAGGCCGTTGAGAACTTCCTGCCGGTATTCCGACAGCCAATCGATCTGTTCGAACAGCGGTGTGTAAGTCTCTGCGTCGTAGGTACCGAGCGCAGACGGACTAGCGCCATCCGGCCGTTCGTAGATGCGGATGCGTTCGTTGCCGCTGACGCGAATGTGCCCCACCAGCTCGAAGTTTTCTTCCACCCACTCCGGCGGGTACTTCTCCTGTTGTGTCAGGCGGGCGGAGAGTGTGTCGTAGAAGAAATAACGCGGATTCTCTTCGGCGTCCACCGGGTTTCGCATGTAGGTCCACTCCGGCTTGATCTGCTTCTTGTTGCTCATGTACGAACCGCGCAGTTCTCCCTGTCGGAAGAGTACCGGCAGGACTTTCCAGCCCGAATTGCGTGGGAATCCGAAAAAGCCGCCTTCCGGCATCTCGTTTTGCGGTGTCCAATACAGGTTGCTCTTGTGTTGGGGGAAATCTATCGCATAAGCGGGATCAGTGCGCACAAACACCATGTAGGGGTAGCCAGCCATGACTGCAAAGACCGCGACAATGACAGCCCAGGCACGCCAGTGCGTGCGCTGTTGTGCTGGCCGGATGGGCTGCGCCATCCCCCCGCAGAGCCAATCCAATCCGGCGGCAGCGACCAATGCCGCTGCCGCCGCCATCGTGTAGTAGTGCAGGCCTGGTACGCGGATGAAGAACGCATAGGCCATGTAGTTCACGTACAGCCACGCCAGGATCGCTCGCTGCAGTTCCATTCCGGTGGAGAAGGCCGGAATCGTCAGCAACAGCGCGGGGACGAAAAACAGGAACGCTACGGACCTCTCTCCGATCGTCAGGCTGTCCGGGGCCAGTATCGAGATGACGACCCCGACAACGACCAGTAGAGCGGCCAGATACGCAAGCGCCTTTCGTTCCGTCAGGCTGTCCCGCAGGATACGTACGGTGCCCAAAACCCACAGCAGCGCGACTCCGCCCACGTAATACACGGAATTGTAGAATATACTGGATTCTTTGTAACGAGCGATGTTATTGAAGGGCTCTCCCCGGCCAAAACCGATCCGGTTGTAGGTATACACGTCGTATGTGTCACCGAAATGAGGGTGTAGGACGAATGGGACGTAGAAGATCAGCAGCAAGGCGAGCACAATGAGCGTACTGACGAGCAGCTCCGCACGGTGGGCGCGATAGAATGGTGAGCCGGTTGCTGTCCGCTGTGTCCATTGCGGATACAGGATCATGGCCATCGGCAGGACGATCATGGCCGTCTCGTAATGCGTCAACAACGCCAACCCGAGTAGTCCGAGAGCCAGGCTCAGGTAGCGAGTGCTCAGACAACCCCGACGCAGTGGCGCTGCATTGTCCGCTTTTGCCTCCGCCGCCATACGACACAGGCAATAGACGATCAGCGTGAGCGTGAGCAGTACAATTCCCTGATATTGCACGAGGCGGGAGAAGCCGATGGCGATGCCGTCGATACTCAGGACGGCAGCGGCGATCAGTCCGATACGTCTGTTCCAGATCAGTTTGCCCAGGAGGTAGACTCCCGCGATGGACAGCACACTGGTTAAGGCAAATGGGAAGCGCAATGCCAGTTCGTTGAAACTATTCGTTCCCAGCGCGAACGCGGCGGTCACCATGATCTGAACCGGACCCTTGCGTTGGACGAAAAGCTCGTCCAGATTGCCGAGGATGAGCTGTCGGGCACGGTACACGACGTCAGCCTCATCGCCCAGGTACTCCGCATAGCCCAGGTGCCCAAAACGAACCAGGATAGCTAACAGGATGATGACGATGAGCACGATGAAGGGAATCAGCTCTGCAGGCGAGGTCGGGAGCGTCAGCCCTCGCCACCGTACCCTCTGCCGGTAATTCAGGTAGAGCAGCCCTGCGGTGATGATGTCCATGCTGATGAGGAGCACGTGCAGTTCCAGCGGCATGGGTAGATAACTGAGCAGCAGCGTGACCATCGTGGTGATCAGACAACTTGCAGCGCTGCCCAACAGGATCATCTCGACCCAGGGGACAGGCTGTTTCCGTGCGTCGGCTGAGGCCAACAACCATGCGACGAATAAGGCCCCCGGCAGGAAGCAGAACAGCAGGGCGCTGCCGGCGGACCGGATGGCGACCCCAGCCGGGATCAGAATGAGGACATTGCTGAGGGCAAGCAGCCCCAGGCCCACGCCCATCTCGCTAGAGTTGGTGAGTTGGGGGGGACCGTTTTTTGATGGTCTCGTGAAGCTCTCCGCGGAATTGGTTTGTCTCGTCATGAGACAGATTATAGCACGACTTGCCCATTTCATAAAAGGTCGCTTGGCGCGGTGTCTCGAAGCGCGCGAACACAGGGAGTAGGGAGAGGGCCAGCTCTCCGTGCACATGGCATTCGGGGCGATGCCGCAGTTAGTCCAGCTGCGTGTGGGAAAATGTGGGATATCTTGTGGGATAATGTGGGATAAAGACCTACTTGAAGATGTAGTAAGTCGCTTTCTTGTCGCCGATCTTGAGTAGAAGCCCGCGCCGGACCAGCTCCGCAAGGTCGCGCCGGATAGTCTCCGGACTCACATCGGGACACAGGTCCTGGAAGGTCCGGTTCGTGATGCGGTCGTGCTCGGTCAGATAGTTCAGTGCCCTCTCCTGGCGTTCGTTCAGGTGCAGATGAACCCACCGGCTGGGGTCCGCGCCAACGCTGACGAGCTCTTCCCCCTGTCCGCGCAGGGTGACCCTGAACCCGTTGGCAGTCTCTTCGAACTCAGGGCGGGGCAAGCCCCCGTTCTCCATCAGCTGCAGCATGCGATCGATGCCGTAACCCAGGCTCTCAATGAACCCCATGTCGACCAGGATACGTACGATGATCGGGTTACGTGAGAACCGTTCTTCGACGATGTTCTCCAGTGTCACATGGCCGGGCAATCTCCCTGGGCTGTAGACCTCCAGCCGATCGGCGAACATAATTACGCGGATGCCGTCTCCCTGGATGCTGTAGTCCCGGTGTGCGACCGCATTGACGACGGCTTCGCGGACAGCTTCCGGCGGGTATTCCGTCTGTTCTTCCCGCTGCCAACCGACGATACGATTGCCTTTGCGCATATTGCTGATCAGAAAGGCTTCGGCACGTCTGATCTGCTCCGGAAGCGGCCCTCTCAGATCATCCCGCAGAAATTCATCACCCATCTGAGTGCCTGCATAGCGCACCAGGATAACCTCGTGGCCGGGCAGATATTGGTGCGGTTCCAGCCCAAACAGCAATATGCCAGCGTGATTGGGTTGGTACCGGCCTTCGTGGCAAGACAGGCAGCCCAATCGGATCAGCTCCGCGCGCAGCTCTTCATGCGTGAGCTTTTCGACGTCGATTTCCGTTTTGCGGCGACTGCTGCGCAGATATTCCCTGACGCTTTCCCAGTCGATATCTTGCAACGTCGCCCCGAGCACCGGGCGAGATTCAAACGGAACGGTACTCGGGTTCCGTGTCGTGCGTTCCAAGATAAGTTGTTGCAGCGGTCTACCGCTCAATGAGCGATTGCGCTTGCCTTGTCGGATCCAATAACGATCTCCGACGCTGTAGACGTTGGGCAACCCCGCCGGGACGACAATCCGCAGCACGGGTTTATCGTCGCCACCGGCGATCTGAGTTGGCAGCTCCAGCAGGGGAGGATCGCACAGGAGGCCGGCCTGAAGCGCCTTTTCCGTAGCAGTGTGCCGGTCAGACAAACCATCCGGACCGAGCAACACGGTGCCACCACGGGCGTTGGCCAGCGCACTCAAGGTGATTGCCAGTTGTTGTACGGTCGTGCTCTCAGGTAGTTCATGGTATGTCTGCTCTGCGCCCTGTTGGGGATGCCCAAAGCCGGCCGAATCGTTCTCGCCCACGATATCTCAGTCCCCCCGGTCTCGATCGCTATTTCCAGGACATGAACTGCCAGCAGATTCCGGCTCCACAGCGTCCATCCAGGAAGCCTATCACGTCCCAGACTTTCGTCGTTCCGCTGGATTCCTGGACGGTCACGGCTGAGTAGTAGATCGGATCCTGATTCGGGTCAGAGAGAATCTCCGAAGCGCCAGAATAGGTCAGCGTAAGCGGTAGAATCTTGTCACCGTTCCAGGCTGGTGTCGTGGGCTCCGCGACCGCCAGGTTCGCTTCCCTGACGCGTGCCAGATACGCTGGTCGCTCGTCTGCGGGCATCAGGAATTGCTCGGCCTGAGTCCGATTCCCGCTGTTCATCAAGGCGTAATAGGCCAGCACGGCTGCTTCGGGGTAATAGGGATTTTCCGGAATGCCGTAGGTGAACTGGAGGCTACTTTGGCTCAGATCCTGTTCGTACTGCACAGCGCCAGCCTCGTCTGTCCGACGTACGAAAACAGTACGTTTGCTAATCAGGCTTCTGTCGTTCAGACGGGTCAGGACAGAAACTTTCTGCAGGGCGTTGGGTTGGTCGATGGCCGGCTCTACGGTGATACCGCCATCCCCGTAGAACTGCCTGACCAGCCGGAATCTATAACCTTGCGTTGGGTCGGGTTCGCGCTGGAAGATCGAGAGATACACCGGTGATGACGGACCGTAGCCGAGGCCGAACACGGCCAATTCGTCGCTGTCCGGAGTGCCGTCGCCGTTGGTATCGTAGGTTTTGGCCCGGCACTCCCTTTCTCCGAGGAAGCCCTGCCCCTTGCCGGAACGAATATCCGGCAGCAGGTCATGCTGCGCCAGAAAAGAGAGCCCGGTCGTTCGGTCTATTTGTTGATCGAAGACCACTCCACCGATCGGACCGGCGTAGTTGCGTTGTTCACGCCGTGCACCAGACAGGTCATAGCGATAGAACAGCAGCCATTCAGGTTCCTCATCTTCATCTACGTTGATCTCGGTGAGAGGGCCGGTTGGAATCCATTCCGCAGGGATGATTCGTTTGATATCAAAAGGCACTTCGCCTTGAGACAAAAATGGAACCTGGCAAGCACTCGTCAATAGGAGCAGCCCCCCCCAGAGACAAACACCGCGCGCAATGTGGAAGGAGAAACGAATGACCTTGTGGACTGGTAGTCTAGCCATGATGCCGCTCCTTTGGGCTTCCTCGTGCGCGTTTCGGTGACGCAATGCTGCCGCCCACCTGCGGATGTTAGCCTTCTTCGAATGGCGCCAGCATCCGGGAGTCTACGTCTTGTTCGCTGTTGCCCCGAATCGTCGTCTTCTTGGGAGATTCCTGCGTCAAGACGATGGGCAGCACGTCTTCCATACGGTCGACGAAAACGAATTGCAGATCTCGTCGCACTTTCTTGGGCATCTCGCCCAAGTCTTTCTGGTTTTTGCGTGGCACGATGATCGTCTTGAGCCCGGCTCGATGGGCTGCCATTGCCTTTTCCTTTAGCCCGCCGATCGTCAAGATGCGCCCGCGCAATGTGATCTCCCCAGTCATCGCAATGTCATGTCTGACCGGGCGGTGTGTCAATGCCGAAATCAGGGCGGTTGCCATTGTGATGCCTGCGGACGGCCCATCCTTGGGGATCGCCCCTTCGGGCACGTGAATGTGAATATCGAATTTCTCGAATTCGTGTGTTCGGATCCCCAGCTCTTTGGCGTGTGAACGCGCATAACTCAAAGCCGCGTGCGCTGATTCCTGCATTACCTCACCCAATTGCCCGGTGAGGGTCAGGACTCCCTTGCCTCTCATCAGCGATACTTCGATCGGCATCAAATCTCCGCCCGCCTCTGTCCAGGCGATGCCGGTGGCAACGCCGACCTCATCCTGGTCTTCCTTCAAACCATAGGAAAACTGCGGAGGACCCAGATATTTGGTCAGCGAGGTCGTCGTGACTCGCGCCGGGAAACGCTTGCCTTCCGCGACGCGACGCGCGGCCTTCCGGCAAATGTTCGCAATCTCCCGTTCCAGATTCCGTACACCGGCTTCGAAGGTATACTCGCGGATGATCTCGCGCAGGATACCGTCCGAAAAGTGCACCTGTCCCAGGCGAAGGCCATTCTCCTCGAATTGTCTCGGGATGAGGAACTGGCGCGCGATGTGGAGTTTCTCTTCTTCGATATAACCTGAGAACTCGATGATTTCCATACGGTCGCGCAACGCAGGCGGAATCGTATCCAGGACGTTTGCCGTCGTGATGAACATAACCTTCGACAGGTCGTAGCTCACCTCGAGATAGTGGTCGGAGAACGCGTAATTCTGTTCGGGATCCAACACTTCCAGGAGTGCGGAAGCGGGGTCGCCGCGGAAATCGATCCCAATCTTGTCGATTTCGTCCAACATGAACACCGGATTGCACGTTCCGGCCTTGCGCATGGTTTCGATGATCCGCCCGGGGAGTGAGCCGACGTATGTTCTGCGATGTCCCCTGATCTCGGCTTCGTCACGAATCCCGCCCAGGCTAACACGTACGAATTCCCGTTTCAGCGCTTCCGAAATCGACCTGCCCAGAGATGTCTTGCCCGTTCCCGGCGGCCCAACGAAACAGAGAATGGGGCTGCGCATCTTCTCCGCTGCCAACTTCCGCACCGCAATGTACTCGAGAATGCGTTCCTTGGCCTTCGGGAGCCCATAATGGCGCTGGTCGAGTACCTTGGCTGCAAAGGCCAGGTTCATGTTATCTTCCGAATACTTGTTCCACGGTAGTTCGATGAGCCAGTCGAGGTATGTTCTCGTGACTACCGCTTCCGGGCTGGCGGCGGGCATCGCAGCCAGGCGTTTCAGTTCCTTGTCTGCCTTCTCCCTCGCCTCGGTGGACATGTTGGCCTGCTCGATCTTCCCGCGCAGTTCGCCGATTTCTTCGGTCAGGCTGTCCATCTCTCCCAGCTCGGTTTGGATGACCTTCATCTGTTCGCGCAGGAAAAACTCACGTTGGGAGCGGTCTACCTCTTGCTGGACCTGGTCGTGGATGTGTGCTTCCAGTTCCAGGACGTCCAATTCCCTCGCCAGTATGATACTCAGCCGCTGCAATCGCGCGGTGGGATTGAAGGTTTCCAGTATTTCTTGGCGCTCCGGAATAGGAAGCTCCAATACCGAAGTGACCAGATCAGCCAACCAGCCAGGCTCATCAATATTCATCGCTGCAACGTAGGCGTCTTCCGGCAGCGTTCGACTCAACTGGACACACTTCTCGAAGAGGGCTAACACAGCGCGCATGAGCGCTTCCGTGGGCAGGTCCATATCCGCCTGCTCTTCGATGGGCTCCACGCGCACACGGAAGTAGGGTTCGGTTTGAGTGACTTCGAGGATGCGCACTCTTCGTTTGCCCTGTCCCAGAATACTCGTGCTGCCGTCGGGCATACGCAGTACCCGGCCAATGGAGACCTCAACGCCGACGCGGTAGAAGTCATCTTCTGTCGGCTCGAGAATATCGGAATCCTTCTGCGAGACGACGATGATGATGTCGTTTTCTCGGCTGGCCGCAGCCTCAACGGCCCGAACTGACCGATCCCGACCGACAAATAGAGGCGTTACCATATAAGGGAACATCACGGTGTCACGAATCGGCAGCAAAGGATATTCCAGCACGTTGCTTTCTGCGTTCATGATTTCCAATTCACTCGTATCTATATCCACGAAACGATCAACTCTCCTACAATTTTATCTTTAGCAATTCAATATACCACATATCCATGTTATAGTGAAATCTTCCCATTCACCATTTCGCCATGCGAGAGAGCTGTTTGGGTTCATGTGGAGAGTTCGAAGCCGATGCGTTTGGCCCACGCTGCCCGCGTTGCAGCGGCGATAAATACGGAACCCGTGGCGCAGATCACGTCGGATGGCTCTGCCAGTTCCAACGCGCGGTCTATGGCCTGGTCGATACTCTCGGCCAGTTCGACCTGTCCGGTATTATCGCCTGTCTGCATGCGCAAGTCGGTTGGCGCCGCTGCGCGTGGGTGATCGGAATGGGTGAGAATCGCCCGCTTGACGTGAGGAAGGAACTCACGAAACATGCCTCGAATATCCTTATCGTTCGATGCGCCGAAGATCAGGATAAGCGCGCGGTTGGGAAAGAGTTCTTCCAGTGCGACAACCAGCTTGTGGGCGGAGTCCGAGTTGTGTGCGCTGTCGGCGATCAGCAAAGGGTTACGGCTGATTATCTCCAGCCGGCCCGGCCAGCTCACTTGGCGCAGACCTGTTTCGATGTCCTGATCGGAGACGATCCACCCCCTCTGGCGTAGGCGTGCAATCACTGTCACTGCGGTCGTGGCATTGACAATCTGGTGTTCCCCCAATAGCGGAATCCACAGCTGCAGGCAGGTTGGCGCTGAGCCGGCCGGCTCGCCCGGTGACTGGCGACAAACCGCGAAGGACTGGCCATCCGTGTCGAATGCCTGTCTGGTCCATACCCAATCTCGCCCGACCAGTGTCAACGTGGCGTGCTTCTGTTGGCACATCTCTTGCAGGACTGCGAGGGCCTCCTCCTTTTGTGGCGCACTGACGACCGGCACATGGGGTTTGATGATCCCGGCCTTTTCCCGAGCGATCTCGGCAAGCGTGTCGCCCAACAGATGGGTGTGATCGTAGCTCAGAGACGTGATCACCGCCACATCCGGAATGACGACATTCGTCGCATCGAGTCGCCCTCCCAGGCCCACTTCCAGCACGGCGATATCGACCTGTTCCCTGGAGAAGTACAGGAGGGCCAGGGCAGTGATGATCTCGAACGTGGTAATCCCTGTGACCTGGTCTGCAAGCGGCTGAATCTCTGCCACGAGTTCACTGACCTCCGAACGCGCAATCAATTCCCCGTCTACGCGGATGCGTTCGCGAAAGCTGTGCAGATGGGGTGAGGTGTACAGGCCAACCCGATAGCCTGCAGACTTCAGAATCGAGGCGATCATTGAGGCTGTAGAGCCCTTGCCCTTGCTACCTGCGATGTGTACCGTTCGCAGCTTGCGATGGGGTGAATCCAACAGGACCAGCAGGTGTTCCATACGAGCCAGGTCAAAGTTTTCGGGTGCGTAAAGATAGCCCGTCTGTTTCTCATAGTCGGTGAATTTGTAGATGTATTCGAGCGCGGCCGCATAGGTCAGCATATCGTCCCTCATCGTGAAATCACGGGCTATTCTATATTCATTCAGGGCAAAAGGCAAAATGGTCCGCCCCGCTTTTTGCCAAAAACTTACCCCAATGCTATATTATCTCCCTGACCATGGTGCTGTCATCTGCCGGGGCAACAGGTGGAGAGGAAGTAGGAGGAAGTGATGGTGGGGAGGTCTCCCTTACGTTTCCTGAGGGTCAATCTCGGTGTAGTGCTCGTGTACTCCCTGCTGGCAGTCGTCCTGACCTTTCCTCTCGTGTTCAGGTTGTCCACTCACGCGGCTGGCGATAGCATAGATGCACCACCCCTCGCCTGGAACCTGTGGTGGGTGAAGTTTGCAGCCGTCAATCTGGGCGTCAACCTGCTCGATTGCTCGTTTCTTTTCTATCCAATAGGGATCAACCTGGCCTTCTACACGCTCACCGTTCTCAACGGTTTGCTTTCTGTGCCGCTGCAAGATGTGTTTGGGTTGATTGCTACGAGCAATCTGCTGTTATGGTCCTCCTTCGTACTGAGTGGCTGGGGCGCGTTTCTGCTGATCGAACATCTCTTGAGCAACAGTCTACCAGCACAGATGAACGGTAAGACTGGCGATCAAACGAAACGAGTGTTTGGAACCATGCATCTCGCCGCTCTGGTTGGCGGGTTTGTCTATGCGTTCTCCTCTAGCAAGCTGTTCTTCGCGGCGTTGGGACAGGCCAACATCGCCAGTTCGCAATGGATACCCTTCTATATTCTGTGTCTGTTCAAGATGCGACAGAAGCCACAGAGTTTCAAGTTCCCGGTTCTTGTGGCCCTGTTCCTGCTGTTCCAGACGTGGGCCGAGATGACCTATGCCTCTTTCCTGATTCTGTTCACTGTGCTTTTTCTCTGTTATTTCCTGCTCTCCGCACCCAACACGAAGGCTCTGTATGGCTTTGCACGTGGTGGGGTCCTCGTCGTCATCATTTTCGTCATAGGAATCTCACCGCTACTGACCACGATGCTCCCCGACCTGTTTGTCGAAGGCGATATCTTTGTCGAGGGGACGGGTTTCTCCGAGACCTTTTCGAGCGATGTGTTGGGATTGGTGGTTCCCACGCAGTTGCATCCGCTGCTTGGTGACATCGTCGAACATCTGGGTTTCCCGCACGACAAAGGGCAGCATCTCTTCCTCGGTTTTGTTACGCTGGCAATCGCCGGATGTGGGCTGGCGTGTTGGCTCAAGTGTGGGGTGGTCCGCTTCTGGGGATTGGCGACAGTCGTGTTTCTGCTGCTTTCGTGTGGGCCGATGTTGCGGTTCAACGGCAGTAGCCTGGGCGTTCCCTTACCGTTCCAGATATTGCAGCGGATTCCGTTCTTCAACGGGAACCGTTACCCGGGACGGATCAGTGTGCTGGTGGTTCTGGCGTTGGCGGTGCTGGTAGGCTTCGGCATGTATTCCTTTCTGCAGCACGTAGCCGCCGGGCACAAACAATACGTCTCGTTTGCAGTGGTTATTATCGTTGGGCTGATCGGGTTCGAGCACCTGGCGGTTCCGTTGCCCACCGTCGATCTGCGTGTGTCCACGGTCTATGCGCAGATTGCTGAGGACCCGCGCGACGTTACGGTACTGGATATTCCTCTGGCATGGCGTAACGGTTTTCGGGTGACGGGAACGATGGACCCGCTCATCATGCTGGAGCAGTTCGCCCAGACAGTGCATGGCAAGCGCATCCTGGCTGGCAACACGTCCAGAAATCCGGAGTACAAGTTCCAGTATTTTACCGAGTTGCCTGTCATCAACAGCATCATTGCGCTGGAGACTGGACATGCACTGTCGCCGGAACAGCTGGATGCGGATAAGCTCGTGGCGGAATCGGTGCTTCGCTTTTTCAACATCCAGTACATCGTCGTGCATCCGCAGCAGGCTGGGGATGAAATTCGCCGCTATGTCGAATCGGTCATACCGGTTCGGAAGATGTACGAGGACGGAGACGTCGTTGCCTACCGTGTGAACTTGCCGGAATACGCACCGGAGACTTATCTCGATCTGGGTACACCCGATGCCGCCATCAGTCTGGGAGAAGGATGGGGCGAGGCCTACGTAACGGACGGATATGTGTGGGCGCAGCGGGATGGTGCGCTGCTAATGGTCCCTATCGCGAGCGGACCGAAGAAGATGTCTTTTCGCGTTTGGGTTCCCGGTGCTCGCCAGGTCATGCGTGTCGATCTGAATGGGCACATCCTGCCTCCCATCGAGCTGGCAGAAGGTTGGGGTGAGTATGAGGTCGCCCTGCCCGCCGATTCCGTGGTCACCGGTCTGAACCGGTTGCGATTGCGGTTTTCCCGGCTCTTTCCTGTCGCTGGGGTGTTGGCTGAAGGGCCACCGTTGGGACAATCGAATATCAGTGTGCCGGTCAACATCGTGGCGAAGAGTGCTGGTGAGGAGGTTGGAGATTTCGGGCACATCTATCTCAATGGTTGGAACGTATCGCTTGAGGGGACCGGGTATAATATGGTGGCGCTCGATCCCAAAACGGGTACGATTCTGGACCGCCGGACTTTCAATACCTTCGAATCCGCAGCGGCGTCACGAGCAATGGCTGCTTGGGTCGATTCTCTGTCTGCGGGAACGTTGGTAGTCGTCGCGGTGCGTGACGAGGCTTCGCTGCATCTGACGGAGGATGCCATCGCTGCGCTGCGCAGTCTCGGATTGGAGGGGGACCTGCGGGGCCATTTCCGCTGGGGCCATGCTGCGATTGGGTCGAAGGGTCTTGCGCCGGGGACCGGTCTGGAACAGACCGCATCGCTTCGGCCTGCGACGGTCAAGCTCGGCCTGGGTGTCACCAGGCCGCGTGTCGCTGCGGCTTTCGATTGGATCCGCTTTGCTCCTGTTGAAGCCAATGCCTCGACAGACACCGCCGGCGGGTGATTCGGCTTGTTGAAGGAAGACGCAAAGGCAAACGCTCGCCAGCAAGACACATGGTTTGCTGGCGAGCGTTTTGATCGTAATCACTCACGTGCTCGTCGTCCGTAGTGATCTGGAAGGTCAGACAAGGACGGCTTCCAACTCGTGCAAATGTTCCTGGTCATCCACACTGACGAGCTTCGGGGCATGGCTGTTCAACTGGATGACGGTCAACGAGCAATTCCCGGCCACGAAAGTCTGCCAGTGATCCGAATCTTCCGGAAAGTAGTAAGACAGCGCCGCTCGTAAAGCCCCGCCATGCGAGACGACGACCACCGTATCGTCTGGGTGGCGCAGGGCGATCAGCCCGAGCGTGTTGACGATCCGCTGCGTGAAACCTTGCCGGCTCTCACCGTTCGGGTAGGCGAATGACAAGTCATGCCGATCTTCCCAACGTTTGAGCAGTTCGGGGTATCTGGCCTGAACTTCCTCGGTTGTCATGCCTTCGATTTCCCCAAAATGAAATTCTTTCAGTCCTTCGACCAAACGGACCGGTACGTCGAGGCCTTCGGCGATCGCTTTCGCAGTCTGGTAAGCGCGTGACAATGGGCTACTGTATAGGGCCTGGATCTTTCCTTGCGACTCACTCAGTCGCCTGGCTACGAGTTGGGCCTGTCTTTCCCCCAAAGCGTTCAGAGGAGTATCGGTCCACCCTTGCCAACGGCGTTCGACGTTGCTGTTCGTCTGGCCGTGCCGGACAAAAATCAACTGAGTCAATGGTTTGTCTCCTTACATCTTCTGTGGTTTGCTCTATGTCGTACCCGGCATCCCAGGGCTGGGCACAACTTCACCGCTGCAACATGCCCCGCAGTGTTTTCGGGATCATCTGTCTCAGCGGTGAGAGAGTCATCTCGGCCAATTTGTGTAATCGCTTTTGGCCAGTAGCTATTATAGTCCATTTTGAATGTAGTCGCAAAAACCTCGAATTGTGCAAGTCTCGCATAGCGGACGTCCTGCTTTGCACACGTGCCGTCCGTGTTCGATGAGATTGAGGTGCAAGACATAGCAGATTTCGCCAGGAACCAGGCTCTCCAGAATGACATGGGCCTGTTCACGCGTTATTTTTGGCCCAATGAGCCCGATCCGCTTGGTCACACGATGGATGTGCGTATCGACCGGGAAAGCGGGTCTGCCAAAAGAGAAACACAAGACGATGGCTGCCGTCTTAGGTCCGACACCTTTGATGCTCGTCAACCACTGCCGGGCTTCCTCCATCTCCATGTGTTGCAGAAAACCAAGGTTCAGGTTTCCGGCACGGTTCGTGATGATCGACAACGCTTCTTGCATGCGCGGGCCTTTCTGGTTGGCCAGACCGGCGATGCGGATCGACTCGATGACTTGTTCCGCCGGCGCGTCACGTACTTCCTCCCAGGTGGGGAAACGCTCGCGCAGCGCGACGAATGCCCGGTCGCGATTCACGTCGTTCGTGTTCTGCGAAAGGATCGTCAGCATCAACGTATCCAGCGGGTCGTATTCCGCCCAAATCCTGGCGCCGTACGCTTCGATGAGCAACTCGTGTATGAGCAGAATCCTTTCGCGCAATTCCTTCACCTGTGTCAAAGCCTGTCTCCTCTCGTGAAATTGCTTACAAATCCCTGCTATCGTTGCATATCCGCAGCTCGTCAGAGAACAGGTTCCGCTTCCGGTCCCGCTCCCAAACGCCGTAGGGCATTCTCTGCCGCCCGTTGAGCAGGCTGCCCGGCGCCCAAATCCACTGCGCGCCCGAATGCCCAGCGCGCGGCGTCGGGTTTTCCCTGGCTGTCGTAAAGCCTCCCCAGATGATAGTACGTACTGGCCTGTTGCGGAGCTAACTCCAACGCGTGCTGCAGCGCGCGCTCGGCTCTCGTCCAATCCCTGGACAGGAAGCTCAGCCACCCGAGCAGATCGTAAGCTGTTGGGTTGGCAGGCTCGAGCGTAATGGCTTCTCGAATGGCGTCCAGGCCCTTGTCCAGGTTGAACAGGGTGTTCGCTTCGAAATCGGCCAGAACGTGGTAGAAATCCGCCACGAGGGGCGCATTTGCCACCGCGGCCTCGAACCATTCCTCTGCCAGGGTGTATTTCCTTTCCGCCACGTAGGTCCGGGCAATTTCCACGCACACGGCGGCATTCTGCGGGTCCAGCGCAAGGAGCCGACCGAATGTCCTGCGCGCTTCGGCGGCATTGCCCAGTCGGAGTTGCTGTCTGCCTGAAAAAAACAGCGTGAGCGCATGATTGCCATCGAGCGCCAGTGCCTGGCGGAAGAGGGAGTCAGCGTCCACTCTATCACCACGTTCGCTGGCAATTGCTCCCAGATAGGCGAGCGCGTCCACATCGTCCGGACGGTGCGCGCGCACACGCTGCAGATGGAGTTCCGCCAGCCGCCATTCGCCCAGGTTGAACAGCCCTGCACCCAACACCGTGCCATATTCCCGGTTGTCCGCCTGAGCCTGTCGCAGCGTCTGTGCAAGGGCTCCGGCATCTTCCGCAATGCGGGAGTCTGCTCCGCTCGCCACCTGTTTCAAGGGCTCCATCGCCTGTGCGGGATCAGCGAATGTCAGCCCGAGGGCCAGCCAATAAGAGGCCTGCTGGATATCCTCGTCATCTACCGTGTTCGCTTCCAGGCTGGCTCTTAGGTGATTCACCGCGCTGTCCCAGTCGCCCAGGTACAAATAGCCCCTGCCCAGCCAGTAATGCGCCGCCGTTCCGCCGTGCAGCAGGGCCTGCTGCCAGAGCTGGACCGCTCGTTCGGTATCGCCCAGGGCATCGTATGCCTGCCCCCACGCGACCAAGACGTCAGCTGTTGTCCCGCCCAGGTCTGCGATTTCTCTGTAAACCGGCAGTGCATCGCCAGGTTTCCCCAGGTCGAGGTCCGTGCGTGCCTCTCCTATCAATGGAATGACGGATCGTGGCTGCATCATGTGGGCATGCTGGTAGGTTGCGCGAGCCATGCGGTACTGGCCGGCTGTGCGCAACGCATGCCCTTTAGAGATCGCATCGACGTAAGGCTGTGGCTCCGGAAAGAGTGTGACCACCACGACCAGGGCCACAACGATCGCGCCCCGGATGCCGATTGCCCGCGTCTGTTGGGGATGGTCCGTTTCTTTCATCACTGTCGTTGGCCGAAACTCACAATCATTCTCAAGCAAGATGAACCCATGCCTCATTCTACCTCAATCGGCGCGAATGGTGAAAACAGCTGGCAGTTCCCCACCGTGCTGCGGCGTATTGTCTTGTGTCGACAGTTGACAGGGCATGAAGATGGGAGTATCATAAGCCCGCTGACTTCGAGAATTTATGCACAGAACTTCTCGACGCCACACCACGTGTGCGATCTGCTAAGCGCTAAGGAGGAAGGCCACGCTATGAAAGCATTAGTCAAGTATGCCTCTGGAGTGGGGAACATTGGCGTCCGTGAGATGCCTGAGCCGTCTCCTGGGCAGGGAGAAGTCAAGGTCGAGGTGAAATACGGTGGGATCTGTGGTACCGATATCCACATCTACCACGATCACTACAAGAACTATCCTCCCGTCATCATGGGACACGAGTGGGCAGGGCAGGTTATCGAGGTTGGTCCCGGCGTTGAGCGTGTAAAGGTCGGCGATCGTGTCACCGGAATTCCGGCCGCTTATACCTGTGGAAAATGCCGCTATTGTCTGGAAGGGCAGGTCTTCCTGTGTGAGGATCGTCTATCGTTCGGCAGTGGATTGAATGGTGCTTTCGCGAAGTATGCGATCGTACTGGAGAAGAACATCCGCCATTTGCCTGACAATGTCAGTTACAAGGGCGGAGCGCTGTCGGAGCCTCTGGCGTGCTGCGTGAAGGCAGTGAGTTTCCTGACGGGTATTTCGGCTGGAGAGGTGGTGCTCGTCAGCGGCCCTGGCCCGATCGGGCTGTTGACCGCCCAGGTGGCGAAAGCCGAAGGTGGGTACGTTGTCCTCGCTGGAACCTCCGTTGACGAAGAGCGTATGGAAACAGGCAAGACGCTCGGCGTCGACTTGACGGTAAATGTCGAGACGGAAGACGTCGCGGCGGTGCTCAAAGATTTGACGCATGGCTATGGAGCGGATGTTGTATTGGAGTGTGCGGGTGCTCCGGCCGCCACACGGATGGGGATCGACGTAATCCGTAAAGAAGGAAAGTTCACCCAGATCGGACTGCACGATCATCCTTTCGAATTCGATTTCCTGAAGATCCTTACCAAGCAGTTGGTGGTACGTGGCTCCTTTGCCTCAGCTCTCGATGCCTGGGACCGCACCATGACATTGCTTGGCCAGGGCAAAGTGCAGACAGAGCCGTTGGTCAGTGCTATCCTGCC
>CAZPTF010000011.1:27209-27358 GCA_964589015.1 uncultured Anaerolineae bacterium | reverse complement strand
AAATCCAATGCCGAGAAGTATTCCAGGAAGAAAGATACGGCAATCGCAGTAATAAGAGCAGAAATACGGGGGGCGTTACGCAACGGCTTGTACGCCACTCTCTCGATTACCACGGCCATGGTCGCACAGACAGCCATAGCCAGGACAAT
>CAZPTF010000011.1:6742-27199 GCA_964589015.1 uncultured Anaerolineae bacterium | reverse complement strand
CCATCACCTCCAACAGCTTGAGCTGCGTCACACCATAGTTGCTGATGGCAAAGTAACTTACAAAGGCTCCGATCATGAAAATGTCACCGTGCGCGAAGTTGATCAACCGGACAATGCCATAGACCATCGTATACCCAAGGGCGATCAGCGCGTATACAAAGCCCAACTGGAACCCGTTGATGACTTGCTGGAGAAACAAAACCGGGTTGTCCAGCAACCCGCGAGCCATCACGTATGCAAAAACCGCCGCCAGCAGGATAAGAATGGCGCGGCCAACAATCGTTATCAGGCTGAGTTCTTTTGTAATAGAACCTTTCATAAAACATTATCCTCCAACGCTCAGTATGTGAAGAAGTTGCCACATCCGACCGGCAATCTGTCACACACAGTCGATTACACAAAGCCAGAGGGGGCAGCTGGGATTAGCTGCCCCCCTGGTAGAAAAACTCTTAGGGACTGACTGTCTCTTTGTAAGAAACAGCTCCATCCTTGACCTGCAAAATCACAGCACTCTTGATCGGGTTGTGATTCGCATCCAACGTGATGTGACCGGAGACCCCGTCGAACTCGATCGCCGCCAACGCATCCTTCACCACCGCCGGATCATTGTTACCGGCAGCAGCCATGGCTTTCAGCAACATGTTCGCCGCATCGTATGCCAGCGTCGCCAGTGCATCTGGAACCGCACCAAACTTCTCTTCGTACTTCGCAACGAATTCCTGCACCTCTGGCCGCGGATCTTCCGCCGAGTAGTGGTTCGTGAAGAAACCGCCATCAACCGCCTCGACATCCAGGTCCGGCGAATCCCAGCCATCGCCACCAACCATCGGCACGTTGATGCCTTTCTCCTTCGCCTGCTTCGCGATCAAACTCACCTTGTTGTAGTAGTCCGGCAGATACAACACATCCGGCTCTTCACTCGCCACCTTCGACAAAATCGCCGAAAAGTCCGTGTCTTCCTTCGTGTACGCCTCGGACAACACAACCTCACCACCACCCGCCGTGAACGCCGCCTCGAAATACTCCGCCAGCCCCTTCACGTAGTCATTACCCACGTCCTTGAGCACTGCTGCCTTCTTCGCGCCCAACGTGTTCAACGCAAACTGCGCACCCACCGTCCCCTGGAACGGGTCGATGAAACACGCCCGGAACGTGTATGGCTTGACGTTCCCGTCCTTGTCCAACGTCACCTGCGGGTTCGTGGACGTCGGACTGATCTGCAGCACTCCCTTCGGGTTCGCTACATCGGAAATGGGAATAGACGCACTGGAACACACCGCCCCAACGATAAACTTCACACCGTCCTGATCGACCACCTTGCTCGCCGCATTGCGCGCCTCTTGCGGGTCACAACGGGTGTCGCCAACTACCCACGCGATGTTCGCGCCCGCGGCATTCCACTCCTCGAAGGCCATCTCCGCACCGTTCTTGGTCGACGCCCCAAACGTGGCCACGTCTCCCGTGATCGGAGCCAGAATCGCAACCTTGGCCGGCTCTGCCAGCGCTGGCGAAACGACCAACTCAGTCGCCTCAGCACCCGACGGGCTCACCGTCTCCTTATAAGAAACAGCTCCATCCTTGACCTGCAAAATCACAGCACTCTTGATCGGGTTGTGATTCGCATCCAACGTGATGTGACCGGAGACCCCGTCGAACTCGATCGCCGCCAACGCATCCTTCACCACCGCCGGATCATTGTTACCGGCAGCAGCCATGGCTTTCAGCAACATGTTCGCCGCATCGTATGCCAGCGTCGCCAGTGCATCTGGAACCGCACCAAACTTCTCTTCGTACTTCGCAACGAATTCCTGCACCTCTGGCCGCGGATCTTCCGCCGAGTAGTGGTTCGTGAAGAAACCGCCATCAACCGCCTCGACATCCAGGTCCGGCGAATCCCAGCCATCGCCACCAACCATCGGCACGTTGATGCCTTTCTCCTTCGCCTGCTTCGCGATCAAACTCACCTTGTTGTAGTAGTCCGGCAGATACAACACATCCGGCTCTTCACTCGCCACCTTCGACAAAATCGCCGAAAAGTCCGTGTCTTCCTTCGTGTACGCCTCGGACAACACAACCTCACCACCACCCGCCGTGAACGCCGCCTCGAAATACTCCGCCAGCCCCTTCACGTAGTCATTACCCACGTCCTTGAGCACTGCTGCCTTCTTCGCGCCCAACGTGTTCAACGCAAACTGCGCACCCACCGTCCCCTGGAACGGGTCGATGAAACACGCCCGGAACGTGTATGGCTTGACGTTCCCGTCCTTGTCCAACGTCACCTGCGGGTTCGTGGACGTCGGACTGATCTGCAGCACTCCCTTCGGGTTCGCTACATCGGAAATGGGAATAGACGCACTGGAACACACCGCCCCAACGATAAACTTCACACCGTCCTGATCGACCACCTTGCTCGCCGCATTGCGCGCCTCTTGCGGGTCACAACGGGTGTCGCCAACTACCCACGCGATGTTCGCGCCCGCGGCATTCCACTCCTCGAAGGCCATCTCCGCACCGTTCTTGGTCGACGCCCCAAACGTGGCCACGTCTCCCGTGATCGGAGCCAGAATCGCAACCTTGACCGTAGGGTCGGCGGCAGAAGCCACGCCAAGCATACCGACGAGCAATGAAACAACGATCAACAGCCCAACTATCCGGAAGATCCTCATGTTTACCCTCCCTATCATAATGAATAAATTGTTCACCTTCCACCCACAGTGAAAGGGGCCACACACATCGTCGCTTGTTACGATCCTACACCGATTCTTCTGCAGCGATTCCGACAAATCGAATAACCGGCACCGGCGTCACGGACAAGGTCCAGCCGTTACCATGATCGCTCGAAACGCACGCCCCCAAAACAATGAGATTATTACACGAGGCAACGTTGACACGTTACAGAGAGTGGCCTGACGGCATCAAAGGTCAGCGCTTGCATTCAATCATCAGAACAAAATACGAACGTCGTATTGGGTTTTTCTGAAAATCTGACAAGGTTCAACGCTGCATGCATGTACACATGAACAATGGATGAGAAGAGGCTATTGCTGGGTCATATTCCTTTTCCAGATGTAGAGCCCTCCCCCTGTAGCGGTGGATACGACACACTGAGCAGTGGACACGTTCAGTGCGTTGGCTACATCACGTAAAGTAACAATGACACTATTTCACAAAATTATAATAGAACTCCCAGGATTTGTCAAGTACTCCAGATCCATTAACATAAGGGGAAGAGCGCGAGAGCAGCGGCGCGCTGCTGCTTCGAGCTCACTGTCCACAATGCAGCCGCCGAAGCAACCATCCACCAAGCTTTTCTCGCGCCTGGGATGAAGACTGCGCAGGATAATACCGTCATCTCGCGGCGTCCTGCACTCATACGGACCGGCGCATCCGGAATTCTTGGGAAGTCACCGACCGTGAACTCCTCACGTTGAAAACGTGACTGACAAGATTCACACGCATATATCCTCTTGGTGAGTTCAGACTGTACCACTCTCGGACGCAGCCCAACTGCGCGACAATCCATATAAACCGACTGCCAAACTTCCACAATGCGTATGTGAAGATTGGCCCAGTCAGACGTCACGCCCACGACCGGGACAATCTCTGTTGCCACTGCTCCTGTGCCGGACCTGCCGCGCCTGCGCGGATCATACGCCGGGGTGCACCGTGGTAGACTGGCACGGGCTGTTACTACGACCGTCCTCTCCAGCAGATCTGTCACATCGAAGGGGCTTTGACGGTTGCCAAAAATCCTGCAATCACGTGATCAGGAACATGAGTTGACGTATTGGGTCAAGATGGATAGAATGGAATGGCTGCAAAATCTACGCGTGCTGAGATGGCTTCAGAAACGTCGCCGGGCAGAACAACCCTGCCAGCGCTGTCCCGAGCTGACGTTTCTCTGCAGGAGGTAACAGCGTGTCGCGCTTGACGCCAAGCGGTTACTATTACCCCAACAAAATGGGACGAATCATTATGAACGCCATCGAGGAGATTCTGGGGCAGAACGGTATCAATGCGCTTCTGCGGCTGGCAGGTCTGGACCACCGTATTGATAACTATCCACCCAATAACCTGAACAAAGAGTGGGATTTTGCCGAGTTCTCAGCGCTAGACCAGGCTCTCGACGATATGGTGGGGCCACGCGGCGGACGCGCCTTGAGTTTGCGTGCCGGCCAGGCAGTCTTCAACGAGGGGCTCCAGGGCTTCGCTACGTTCGTGGGCATGGCGGATCTGGCTTTCCGTGTGTTACCTCAAGGGACAAAAATGAAGGTGGGGCTCAAGGCGATGGCCGAGGTATTCACCAAATTCAGCGATCAACCTTCTCACATTATAGAGGAAGAGAATCGCTATATCTACGTCATCGAGCGATGCCCGGTGTGTTGGGGACGGAAAGCAGATAAACCAATCTGCCACATTGCAGCAGGTCTCATTCAAGAAGGTCTCAAATGGGTCAGCGGCGGCAAGATTTATCGGGTGATGGAAATAGAGTGTGTCGCGGACGGGGGACGTACCTGCAGTTTCGAAGTACCCAAGGAACCCATTAGCTGAAAGGCCCGGCGTCTGTTTGGTGCGTCAGGCTCCCAAAAGAAATGGAGGCACGGGGTGAGCAAGGGTAAGATTCTGTTCGTGGAGGATGATCCGGAAACCGCAGACATGCTGCGGTTGTACTTCGAGTCTCAAGGCTACGAAGTCATGCAAGCCAGTTGGGGTAGGGATGGAATCGAAATGAGCCGCCGTAACCCACCCGATCTCGTAGTGCTCGACATTCGTCTTCCCGATATCGACGGCTACGAGGTCTGCCGGGAGTTGCGGCGAAACTGGCGCACCAGCCAGACTCCGGTCATTTTCCTGACAGAACGCAGAGAACGCAACGATCGCATCGCCGGGCTCAGGTTGGGAGCGATCGATTACCTGACGAAGCCTTTTGATGTGCAGGAGCTCCGGCTGCGCGTGCGAAACGCGCTCAATCGTGCGCGGTTCGAGAGTCTGGTGGATCCGATTACCGCGTTGCCTGGCGGCAAGCTCCTGGATGCGCGATTGCAGGAATTGCTCGACCGGCAGGGCTGGACGATTCTGCTGCTGACCATTGCCGGGCTGGAAGAATTCAGCGCGCGATACGGCTTCGTTGCCGGCAACGAAGTGCTGCGCGCGACCGCTCTCGTCCTCGGCAAGGCGATCGACAACCTGGGCTCCAGCGAAGATTTTGTGGGTGATCCCGGCAGAGGCAGTTTCATTATCATCACGACAACCGAGGCGGCGGAGAGATTGCAGAGCCACCTGGTAAGCCAGCTGACGCAGGCGCTGAGCTTCTTCTATCCCGCCGCGGACCGGGAAAGTTTTGTGGATTCCGCAGGAGAAGATTCGGCAGCTGGCACACGGTCGATCCCTGTCTTATCGATCTCCGTGGGAACGGTTGCCGAGACCGATGCTGATTTCAGAGATGTCAAGGACATCGTCCACGCCGCGCTGGTCAATCGGACAATCGTCGCGCAGGTTCCTGGTTGCAGCAGCAGTTGACATTGAGTCGTGGTGCTGGCAATCATCCTGTAACTGAGTCACCACACCACCCTGGACAGGGCATACCACAACTTGTGCAACCAGAGTTGGTGTGGTTTCCGTTTGTATGATCGCCCTGGCAATGGCTTGGCGACACGAGCCGGCAAGTCCAATGGGCAGCAGATCGGGCGCGGGTGTAATGTGTGCGACCTGCCCAATTCCGTAATTCATGAAGGAGCAAAACGGTGACAGAACAATATTGTGCCACGCCGACCGAAGACCTGTGGAAACTGGCTACGCGCTACCGCGAGGATTGGCTGGGCTTCGCCCAAAGACTGATCCAAACGCCCAGTCTGCCCGGAGAAGAAGCCGCGGTCGCGCGCATCATTCAGGCCGAGATGAACCAACTCGGCTACGACCGCATCTGGACGGACAAAGTCGGGAATGTAATCGGGCTGCTGCACGGCGAAGACGGCAAGTCGCTCCTGTTCAACGGACACATGGATATCGTCGATCCGGGGAACCCGGGTGAATGGCCTCATCCGCCGTACAGCGGACATCTGGACAGCGAATGGCTGTGGGGGCGAGGGGCGAGTGACATGAAAGCCGCCCTGGCATTGCAGATTTACGCGCCGGCGTTATTGCGCAGAGCCGGTCTCGCACTACCGGGAGACTGCTACGTCACGGCTGTCGTTTTCGAGGAGACTGGGGGATTGGGAACTCGCATTCTGGCAGGAGAATTACAGGCCGACATGGCTGTGGTCGGTGAAGCCACCAGCAACCAGATCGCGCGCGGGCACAGAGGCCGTCTGGAGATCCTTGTACGCATCAAGGGACGTTCCGTACACGCCAGTGTCCCCGAGCGCGGTGCGAACCCACATTACAGTATGGCCCGCTTTCTGAGCAAACTGAAAACGATGGAGATGACGCCCAGTGCAGACTTTGGCTCATCCAGTGTCGCCCCTACGCTGTATCACACGGATCAATGCAGTGCCAACGTCGTGCCAGGAGAGGCCATACTCTACCTCGACTGGCGCAATGTACCCGAGGAAACTCCGGAGGAAGTCATCGGTAGCCTCCAGAAGATGCTCAATGATAGCCTCGAAGATGGCTGTGAGGGGCACGTTGCGCTCAACGTCTCCCATTTCCGGGCGTACACCGGCTACGAAGAGGATCTGCCGAGAGAATTCCCGGGGTTCGTTCTGGCAGCCGATCACCCCCTGATAGCGAAGGCGCAAAATACACTGGAAACCCGCTTTGGACACGAAGTGGCGGTGATCAAATGGCGGTTTGCCACAGATGGCGCGTATCTCGTCAACGCCGGCATTCCGACCATCGGATTCGCGCCGGCGTCGGACCTCTATCCGCATACGACGGGCGACCGGATAGCATTGGAAGCGATGGTCAAAGGTCTGGTTGGCTACATGGCCTTGGCCCTCGAATTGGGACGAGGATAATGTCCGAATTTCGATTGGTTTCCGATTTCCAGCCCCAAGGCGATCAGCCCCAGGCCATCGCGCAACTTATCGCAGGACTGCAAGCAGGCTACGTCCACCAGACGCTGCTGGGTGCGACGGGCACCGGCAAGACCTACGTCATGGCGCAACTCGTCGCGCAATGGCAACGTCCCACATTGGTCATTGCCCACAACAAGACGTTGGCCGCGCAACTGTACAGCGAGTTCAAGGAATTTCTGCCCGATAACGCGGTGGAATACTTCGTCAGCTACTACGATTACTACCAGCCGGAAGCTTACATCCCACGTACCGACACCTACATCGAAAAGGACGCCAGCATCAACGACGAAATCGACCGGTTGCGCCTGTCCGCCACCCAATCGCTGCTCAGCCGCAAGGACGTGCTGATCGTCGCGTCCGTCTCATGTATCTACGGCCTGGGCAGTCCGGAAGACTATGGCAAGGTGGTCATCGAACTGAACAAAGGAGAGCTGCGCAAGCGCGACAAGATTCTGCGCCATCTCGTGGACATCTACTACACCCGCAACGACGTGAGTTTTACGCGCGGCACGTTTCGCGTTCACGGCGATACGCTGGATATCTTTCCGGCGTACGGCGAGTTCGGGTACCGCGTCGAGTTCTGGGGCGACGAGATCGACCGCATTGTCGAATTCGAGCCGCTGACCGGAGAGATTCTGGGCGAACGCGACAAGATCGAGATCTATCCTGCCAAGCACTTCATCACCCCACAGGAGAAACTCCAGGCAGCCTTGGAGAACATTGAGAGCGAACTGGAAGAACACCTGGCATACCTGCAGCGCCATGACCGGCTGCTCGAAGCACAGCGGCTTGAACAGCGCACCCGTTACGATATCGAAATGCTCCAGGAAGTGGGCTACTGTTCCGGGATCGAGAACTACTCGCGCCATCTGGGTGGTCGTGAAGCCGGCAGCACGCCCTGGACGTTGCTCGATTATTTTCCGGACGATTTCCTGATCATCGTCGATGAATCCCACATGACCATTCCACAGCTTCATGGCATGTACAACGGCGACCGTGCACGCAAGGAGACACTGATCGATTTCGGTTTTCGTCTGCCCTCCGCGCTCGACAACCGCCCGCTCAGGTTTTCCGAATTCGAGGACCACATTCACCAGATCATCTATGCCTCTGCCACACCGGGTCCATACGAACTCGCGCAATCATCCCAAATCGTCGAGCAGATCATCCGGCCCACCGGTCTGGTAGATCCTCAGGTCGAGGTAAGGCCAACGAAAGGGCAGATCGACGATCTAGTCAAAGAGATCCGGGCCCGTGTGGACCGCAAGGAACGCACCCTCGTGACCACACTGACCAAGCGGATGGCCGAGGAGTTGGCCGATTACCTGCTGGAAGCGGGGATCAAAGTACATTATCTGCATTCGGAAATTCACACGCTCGAACGCGTAGAGATCCTCCGCGACTTGCGCAGCGGCATGTACGACGTAGTCGTCGGCATCAACCTGCTGCGCGAAGGCTTAGACCTGCCGGAAGTCTCGCTGGTCGCCATTCTGGACGCCGACAAAGAAGGGTTCCTGCGGTCCAGCAGCGCGCTGATTCAGACCATCGGACGGGCCGCCCGTCACATCAACGGCCGGGTGCTGTTATACGCAGATCAGATCACGCCATCGATGCAGGCAGCACTCAACGAGACGAACCGCCGGCGGCAGAAGCAGGTGCAATACAACCAGGAGCACGGCATTGTGCCCGCCAGCATCATCAAGGAGATCCGTGACCTCACGGACCGTGTGCGTTCCGTTGCGGACGAGCGGGCCGAATATCGCATCCGAACCGAAATTCCCAAGGATGAAGCATTGCGGCTGATCAAAGAACTGGAAAAACAAATGAAGGCCGCAGCGACTGCATTGGAGTTCGAGAAGGCTGCTATCATCCGAGACCAAATCATTGAGCTGCGCCGAAATCTGGAAGATGAAGATATCCCTGAATGGGAACGCATCCGCCGTTGGGAAGCGCAGCACCGCAAGCAATCTTGATGGTGCATACAACCGGTTCGCCACGCAGTCATGAGAAATCCGTTCTTCTCGAACCGGATGGAGAATGACATTCTGTCACTTCCGTGCTAGAATAGGGTAGCAATGACCGATCACGAGAATACGGCGGCAACGGACATTCGACGAGCCCGCAAGGGTCCGGTACCGGCCTGACAGTTGCACCGTCGCGAACCAGATAGAGGACGCACATGGCGTTGCAGACAATCCTGAATGCAAAGCAAAAGAAATTGCTGGAAGCAGAGCGTGAGCTATTCACGCGTTTGATCTCAGTCTTGGCCCGCGCACAAGTCCCGGCGGAAGACACCGAGAGGCTCTACCAATCGATCATCCAGCTTGAGGAGCTCTTCCTTCTGGTCGTCGTCGGGGAATTCAACTCCGGCAAATCCGCCTTCATCAACGCGCTGTTGGGCCAACGCGTACTGACCGTGGGAGTGACACCCACGACCCACCAAATCCATCTCGTGCGGCATGGTGATGAGGTCCAACAAGAAGTCAAAGGGCCCACGCTGGTGACCCTCTCGCTGCCAATCCCGTTTTTACAAGAGACCAATATCGTGGACACCCCGGGCACGAACGCGGTGATCAGACAACACGAAGAGATTACCCAGGACTTCATCCCGCGCAGCGACCTTGTCCTCTTCGTGACCTCAGCCGACCGTCCCTTCACCGAGAGCGAGCGTGCATTCCTGGAACGCATCCGGCAGTGGGGCAAAAAAGTGCTGGTGGTCATCAACAAGATCGATATCATCGAAGCAGAGGATGAGATCGACAAAGTCGTTGACTTCATCCAAGACAACAGCCGGCTCCTGCTGGGTTTCGTCCCGGAAGTTTTCCCGATCTCTTCCAAGTTGGCACTACAGGCAAAGACAACCACAGACGAACCTGCGGCAGCAGACTTGTGGCAGAGAAGCCGTTTCGAACCGCTCGAACGTTACATCCTCGAAACACTCGACCAGAACAGTCGCGTCCGCCTCAAGTTGCTCAGTCCGCTCGGAATCGCGGAGCAAATCCTCAAGCACTGCCAACAGATGGTGAACGACCGCCTGACGGTGCTGGGGGATGATTTCGCCACCATTCAGAGTATCGAGGGGCAATTGGCTGTATACCGGCAAGACATGTTGCGTGCTTTTGGTTACCGTCTCAGCGACATCGAGAATCACCTGCTCAACATGGAAAAGAGGGGGATGAACTTCTTCGACGAGACCATGCGCATCGGACGCTTGTTTGACCTGGTCAACAGCGAACGCATCCGCGGTGCCTACGAGCGAGAAGTCATCGCCGCGACCCCGCAACAGATCGAAGCCTCGGTGGACGAGACCATCGATTGGTTTGTCGATCACGACCTGCGCCAATGGCAAGGCATCATGGAATATCTGAACAAACAGCGGCTTCCGGAACATGAAGGGAAGGTCATCGGGCAGGTCGGTTCGCAATTCGAATACAACCGGCGCACGCTGTTGGACTCGGTAGGGAAAGCGGCACAAGAGGCTGTCGCCAGCTACGACAAGGCCGGCGAGGCGAGAGCGATTGGAGAAGCGACCCAGATGGCGGTGGCGCAGGCCGCCCTGCTCGAGGTTGGGGCGATCGGACTCGGCACGTTGGTAGCCATCGCACTGAGCTCTACGTTGGCCGACTTTACCGGCATAGTGGCTGCCGGAGTGCTGGCAACACTGGGATTCTTCGTCATTCCGGCCAAGCGGAAACGGGCAAAGCGTGAGCTGCAGGACAAGATCAGCGCTGTACGGAAAAGATTGGTGACTGGTCTGACCAGCCAATTCGAGCAAGAGCTGGACCGGTCCATTCGACGCATTCAGGAAGCAATTGCTCCGTACACCCGTTTCGTACGCGCCGAAAGGACTCGTCTGGAGACCATCCAACAGGAGATGAACGAGCTAGACGAAGCGATGGGGCAACTCAAGACACAGGTCGAGCAGCTTTAGCCCTGGTTCGATTCACTGCTGGCTGCCGGCCGCTCGAGGTGTTGTAGAAAACGCAACACGTGCTGCAGAATTTCGTCGGGGGTCATATCGTCGGTACGGATAACCAGATCACTATGTGCACGAGCATCCCGCAGGCGATCGTTTAGCACCTGCAGGTAAGATAGCCCCCACGAGATCTGGCGTCGCCGGCGGATTGTCGCCAACCCGGCATCCAGATAGATCAGCACATCCGGTTTGCAGATGCGACGCCACATATCTGGGACATACGAATGTTCCTGGCTGCATTGCCGGGCATCATATCCTCTATCCTGCAACGCTCGTGCCAACACCGATTTTCCCGACGCACATGGTCCGACCAGGGTAACGCGCATCGTGTTCCCCCTCTCGCTCAACTCAGCGCAGCCGGTCAATACCGTGAGCTTTATCTTATTCGCAGCAGAATTTTACCTGTTTTCTGGCATGTGTTCAAGAAGATAATCATGAAGATTCTTTCCGTAACCGTCCGTCAGGTCCGAAGCAGTGACGAGGGACGGCTGATCCGCTGGTTGGGTAACCAAAACAGATGTCATATCAGATTCTCGGTGAGTGATCTGCTCGATTGGATTTCGACTCACGAGGGTTTCGTAGCAGAGCATCCCGACGGAGGTTTGCTTGGGTTCTTCCTCTACATGGAGGTCACCAAAGGCCACGCCGCTATCATCGGGCTCGCGTTGGGAGCTCACTGCGACGACGCAGAGATCCTCTCAGCTCTGTTCCAGCACGCCAGACCGCACCTGCGTGAGCACGGGATAACGCGGTTGACCTGCATTACCAGCAGCGACTGGGTAGCCGCGGTCCTCCGCGAACATCTGGACTTCGGTTTCGCAGGCAACCTTGCCAACTATCTCAAGCTCGACTGGCACATTCCGGAATTCGGGAATCGCGCCGTCCAGGTCAGTGTGGCAGCACCGGACGATCACGATGAAATTCTCTCCGTGGACAGAGTGTCATTCTCGGAATTCTGGCAGAATGAGGAGCACGTCCTCGTATCAACCCTCAATCAAGGAGGATACCTGCTCAAAGCAGAATGGGAACGCATGATTGTCGGGTACACGTCCGGCGTCTGGAGGAATGGGCGCGGACACATCAATCGTCTCGCGGTTCATCCGCAGTTACAGAAATTGGGCATCGGTACCAGGTTGCTCGCCGAGAGCATCGCATTCCTGCATCAGAGCGGGGTCAATCACATTACCCTGAACACTCAGGTGGAAAATAGCGCATCGCGCAGGCTGTATGAGAAATTCGGGTTCAAGTTGACCGACTGCGACACGCAGATTCTGACGAAGGCCCTTGACTGACGCAGCGTTCTCCAAGGGAGGGCCTTTTGCCCCTGTTGCAATGTAACGCTCAGGTGTACGGAGCAATTGCTTCATTTTAGTTTCGTGGCAATGTGTGTTATATTTAGGACAGTAATCAGTCACGAATGAGCAGGACCGGGAGACCAAACAGGGTTTCCCCACGCGAGGAGTCGAGATGGACTTCAGTAACAGCGAGCCGGCGAATATCGCAACGCACAAAACCAGGCCTTCAACCCTCTGGTACGCAGCCTTAGGCGTTCTGCTGGTCATCAATCTGCTGATGTGGCTATCCGGTGGATTCGGTGTGCTGGTCACAGCGCTGTTTTCTGTTCTGTCACTCGCCGCCCTTGCAGCAGGCAACTCCGTGCAAAAATACCGGCGGATCGTATTCGTCATTGTTATACCCGGCCTGTTGAGCTGGATCGCTGCAACCTATGGCTTCTATGTGGCATTCAACAGCGGCTACGGAGGTTTGGCAACGCAGATCTTCCAGAGCGTTGCCAGCGCATCGACAGGTAACTCTATCCTGGCAGCACTGTTGGGATTACTGATCGGTATTCTCGTCCCCATTGGCATCCTCGAGGGCTACGTCTTCTTACACCAGGCCGCAGTCGAAGCCTTCACCGGATTGGACGCCAAGACAGCGCGCCGCGCTCTGAGATCTTTGGTTCTCAATGTGAACTACCCCTATTACATTATTGAGGACGGCAAGAGCACGGTCAGTAGACCGGCAGGCATATTCCCGAAATGGGGCGGGCCTGGGAAGGCCATCGTCCGTGCGGGCAATGCGGTGGTTTTCCAGCAAGGCGGAAAGCTCTCGCACATCGCGTTGAGCGGGGTGTACGTCACCAAGAGATTCGAGCGCATCTACAAGATCATCAACCTGACATCGCGCGACAATCTCTCACCACCGGCGCAACCAAGTCCCACCACCCCACAGCCATCACCACAGACCGCGTTGCAGATACCGGGCAAAACGAAAGAAGCGCCCAGAAAAGAGCCGGAGAAATCGAGAAGCGTGCGCAATGTGCTGACCAGGGACCGTATCTCGCTGGATCTGGACCTGAAGGTCTTTTTCCGGCTCAAACGGAAGACAGAGCCTAAACAGGATCCAACGTTGCTCGCCTTTTCGTCTACGCAAGCTGAGGATCTGCCCGAGGCTTATCCGGTCGATCCGGGTGATGTCTACCGTGCGGCCACCACCGTGAACAACTGGGAAGCGGCGGTCCCCCACGTCGCAGAGGACATCCTGCGTGATGTTATCGGCCAGACCACACTGGACGACTTGTTCACCACGCAGAATCACACCGACCCGCCACAGATTCGAGGCAGAGTCTGCCAGGAAATCAAAGAGCGCCTCAACGGCATTGTAGAGCACTGGGGTGTCGTAGTCACCGATGTGTCTATCGGCGAAATTGATGTCCCCCAGGATGTCCAGGAACAGCTCAAGAGAGATTGGCTGCTCAAGAAACAAAATGCGCTCTTCGTCCAGCAGAGCGAAGCTCAGGCCAGAGCCTACGAAGAGATCGAGAGCGCACGGCTCAAGGTCCAAACGAGCATGCTGCGAAGTATTCGTGAGATTCTGGAAGACACTGGCACTGAGGCTGAGTATTCATCGAATGTCATCCTTTCGCTTCGTTTCATCGAGGTGCTCAAAGACATTGCCAGTGACCCAGCCACAAGGCCGTTGTTTCCCTTTGGCATACCGTTCCAGGACCTGGAGAAGTTCAGAATGCAGCTGCTCCCAACCGCATCCTCCGATACACCGGAAGAGGGAAACAAGGACCGGAAACCTTGACCGGTTTTGTCCAGCCGTTCGCAGTGATGGGGCGATGAATAACCGACCGCTCCCAGTGGTTGTATAGCAAAGGGGTGAAGCCAATGGCTACATGCAATGTTTGCCACGCGCAATATACATGGGGGGACAACCCCTGTTGGAGATGTGGTCATGACAACAGTTTCTGGGAAGCGCAACGCGAACTTCCCCGGCTGCGCCGGTTCGCCGACTTCTTCGGGAACATCTGGGGCCTCATTGCCATTGCACTGGATGGCATTACGCTGCTGTTGCTCGGCTATTTTGTCATCGCAAGCGCCTGGACCAGTCCGGATATCATTACTGGTCTGACCGCCAACAAGAGCACGCTGATGGGTCTGTTTCTGGCATGGTTCATGTCGTTCATCGCGACCTTCGTCATCTATGCAGTCCGTTTTCAGTTGTGGAACTACAACTGGTTGCGCCACGTTCTCAAACCACCACGGCCTGATCTATATACCAGCGCAGTGATCTTGTTCCTGTTTGGCGTATTGCTGTTGCTCATACATCTGAGTTTGTCCATGTTTTTCGTTCCGTCCACGTCACAGGCAGCGGTCATCTATGCTTACGGGATAGAAGGACTGCTGATTCAAAAGATTCTGATGCCTGCTATGGTCGGCCTCATCTTCGCTTCTTTCACCGCTGGCAGTATGCTGATGAGCGCCGGGCTGTTCATCGACCGCCTCAACGAAAAAAGTGGACAACCCATTTTCATGAACACCAAGATCCTCAGCGATATCGTCCAAAGAAGCGCGGCGGAAAGCATCGAAGTGCCGCTGCGCCTGACAAGACCCTCTGCGATCAAACGGACAGAACAGGGCGGTATCAGCATGATTCTCAACCATATCAAGGAGAAACTGCTTTCGGATGGAGAGAGAGAAGAGGAAAACAGCCACACGGTAATAAGACGATATCGTGTAGAAGCGGACATGTGGGGACAAATCAGCTCTTTGGTCGAAGATCCAAAGCTACCCAACGCATAGACAGTCCTGGACGTCGCATCCAGACGAAAGAGGAGATAGACATGCCAGACCACCAGGTCGTTGTTATCGGAGCTGCCAGTATCGACACGAAAGGACGCGGTCAAGCCGAGTTGTTGCCCGGCACCTCTACCCCCGGAGAGATTCGCGTCAGCGTGGGCGGAGTAGCCCGCAATGTGGCCGAGAATCTGGCACGTCTGGGGATCGACACGGTGCTGTTGTCGGCCGTGGGCGATGACACTTCCGGCAGGCGAATCCTGCAACGCACGCAGGAGGGCGGAGTCAACATCGAGCACGTCGTGGTCCAATCGCAGTCGCGTTCCGCCGCCTACATTGCTGTTTTGGACCAGGATGGGAATCCTTTCGTTTCTGTCGACGATATGGAGGTGATCGGGGCCATCACGCCGCGTTACATCTACGCACGCCGCACCGTCATCAGCGAGGCGGACATGGTGGTGTTCGATGCCAATTTGTCTCCTCCGACCATCGCTTCGATCATGGCTCTGGCCGAGAAACACCACATTCCGGTATGTGCCGACCCGACTTCCGCGACTCTGGCACCTCGGCTCAAGCCCTACCTGTCACAGCTTTACATGATTACGCCCAATGCTGCCGAGACAGAGGCACTCTGTATGCGCAAAGCAGACAAGCGTTCCCTGGCAGAACGAGCAGCCAAATCCCTGGTCAAGGAAGGCGTTTCGATCGCCATCGTCACCCTTGCCGAGCTGGGCGTGTGCTATGCAACCAGTGAGAGCAGCGGTCACATCAGCGCGGTCAAGACCGATGTCGTGGATTTCACCGGCGGGGGAGACGCGTTGACTGCCGCGCTCATTTTCGGGATTCTGCACGATTTCCCGATCGACGAGGCGGTGCGGTTGGGTGTAGCAGCCGCAGCGCTGACGCTCAGATGTAGAGATACCGTCTGCCCCGACATCAGCCTCGACAGAATATATGACTGTCTCGGTGTTTAACTTTGTTTGACGACCAAAGGCGAAGGAGCGTATGAAACGGCAGAGACTGGATTGCCTGCTGCTGGAGCGCGGCCTGGTCGAGAGCCGCGAACAAGCACGCCGGCTGATTATGGCTGGCGAGGTCTCCGTTGACGGGCAGGTACCCATCAAACCATCCACCATGGTCAGCGGTGCGGAAGACATCGTCATTAAGAGCAAACCTCCTTTTGTGAGCCGAGCAGGGAACAAACTGGCTGCCGCCCTGGATCGATTCGACGTTTCCGTCGCAGGACTCGTCGCCGTCGACATCGGAGCATCGACCGGGGGATTCACCGATTGTCTCCTCCAACGGGGCGCTGCCCGCGTATATGCCGTCGATGTGGGCTACGGACAGCTTGCCTGGCAACTGCGGCAAGATCCCCGCGTCATCGTTATGGAAAAGGTCAACGCCAGATATCTGGACAGCCTACCTGAAGCCATCGACATTGCCACCTTCGATGTGTCGTTCATTTCTCTCCGGTTGGTCATTCCTCCCGTGCTCAGGTTGCTCAAGACCGGCACCTCACTCATCGCGCTGATCAAACCGCAGTTCGAGGCCGGGCGTGACCAGATCGGCAAGGGCGGTGTCGTCACGAACCACGACGTTCACAGAGATGTCTTGCGGCGGTTGATCCAGTGGGCCAAGGCTGAAAGTTTATCGTTTTTGGGCCTGGTTCCCTCTCCTCTACTTGGCCCGGCAGGCAACGCGGAATTCCTGATTCACCTCGGATATGGAATTCCGGACCCCGCTCTGATCCCAGAAGACTGGGTTGAGCTATGCCTGTCCCAGATCCCCCAGAGTTAGTGCACCCGATACAATCGACTATTTACCCGTTCCATGATATAATACGGGTATGGAGATAGTACGAGAAAAACCGCCTGGGAGAAATGCACGTGAAACTCTGTTTTGTGGTATGCACACCCGATGTGTCGAGCACCGCTGTGACCGCCTACAATGGCCCATTGGACCCATTCCTGCGCTCCCTCCACCGCTTGGGTTATCGCGGTGTAGAACTCATGATGCGCGATCCACAAGCCATCGACACTGCGGCGCTGAGCAGGCGCCTGAGCGAAAACCAATTGGAGGTCGCTCTGGTTAACACCGGGCGCGTCTTTCTCGATGATGGTTTGAGTTTGATGCTGCCCCCTGGTGCCAGGAGAGAAGAAGCACGCAACCGCATCTGTGCATTGATCGACTTCGCGGCGGCAGTATCCGGAGCACAACCCTTCGGACCGCAGATCAACGCAGGCCTGTTACGTGGCCAATTCGCTCCCGGGCAGGACCGCGCCGAGGCGCGGAGATGGGCCGTCGAGAATTTGCGCTTCGTGGCACACTATGCCCGCGAGCGCGGCGTCAGGATCGCTCTGGAACCGATCAATCGCTACCAATCGAACTTCGTCAATACTGCCCAGGACGGATTGGAGTTGATCCGTGAGATCGGAACGGAGAACTTAGGTCTGCAGATGGACCTGTTTCACATGAATATCGAAGAAAGTTCGTTTGCCGGTAGTTTCATCACGTATATGCCCTGGATCACGCACATCCACGTCTGCGACACGAATCGAGAGGCACCCGGGCAAGGTCATCTGGATTTCGCGGAGATCATCGGTGCGCTGCGCGCATTGGGATACGCAGGATACCTGTCAGCAGAGCTGGACACGCCCCAACAAGAACGGGCAGCGGAATTGACGGCAAGTCATTTACTCCCGTTGCTTGCAGCTCACTAGCGCTGTCTCATACCGCCGGCTTTAACCGACTACTTATCGGCATGATCTTTTGCTGACACCCTGAAACGGGCGCGCGCGCGCATGTTGCGGTATTGCGGTCATCTGAGAAATCGAGGACAGACATCTGAAACAACACACCTGGGCGTGAGTATCCATGCTACGTTCGGCTGCGTTGATGAGAAAATGCGATTGTATCAAGGTAACGTAGATCGTCTGTAGGAGTTGTTCTGTGCCAGCCTTAACACCATCCAAAAGAAACCGCCTGATCCTCATTATCATCGTATCGCTCATATTGTTCTGGGCATTGTACACCGCCCGGCGAGCCTTGTTCCCATTCATGGGCGGGCTTTTGATTGGGTATATCATCTTGCCGCTGGTCAACTTTCTCGACAGGCACATGGTCGTCGCTTTACGGAACCCCAAGTTGTCCCGTGCCCTGGCGATCGTAATCGTTTATTTGATCGTGATCCTGATCATCTCCATCATCATCGCGTTCTTGATCCCGGTGCTTTCCCAACAGATCGCCACACTCGAGTATCAGATGCCTTCGCTGATCAGCCATGCGGGTAATCTGTTCAGGGAATGGCTGGACCAGTATGAAGGCACGATTCCCATCGACGTCAACCTGCCGATCGACCTGGAGCGCATCGCCTCAGAAAACATGACACGCCTGTCCACCGAGTTGGGTCAGACCGTGCAGCAGGGCATCAAACAGACCATCGCGGTCGTTACTACGACAATCAGTTTCATTCTGGGCATCGTCCTCATTCCGATCTGGTTGTTTTACGTGTTGCTCGACGAGGACAAGGCGCGCAATTCAGTGCTGAGCGTCATTCCTCGCGCCAATCGTGCCGACGCGCGTAACATCTATACGATCATCGACCAGGTATTGGGTGCTTACCTTCGCGGGCAGTTGATCCTCGGTGCTTCCATTGGCATTATGTCGACAGTCGCCTTGCTGGTCATTGGCGTGGAACCGGCGCTCTTGCTGGGCATCATCGCCGGTTTTCTCGAAATGTTGCCCTGGATCGGTCCGATGATCGCACTGATCGTTGCAGCGTTCATCGCCTTGATTCAGGCCCCGGTCAAAGCGTTGTGGACATTGGTCGCCTTTCTGGTTATCCAACAATTGGAGAGCAACCTCCTCGCTCCACAAATCGCCGGGAACGCGGTTCGGCTGCATCCGGCGATCGTCATGTTTGTCATTCTGATTGGCGGTGAGCTCGGGGGCATTTGGGGCATGCTGCTCATCGTTCCCTTGACGGCAGTGTCCAGAGACGTCGTGCGTTACCTTTTCCTGCGCTTCTCGGATGTGGAGGTTGGACCTGACGAAGCCCTGGCCCAGGTGCGGGGCGAGAGAGAGGTCGCGCTGGACCTGCCAATGGATATTTCTTTGGACTTCAAGGAGGGATAGGCAATGGTTATTAACGACAAGGCTTTCTCTTTCCCATTCAAAGACAGACAATGGGCAGGTAAGTTCCTGGTCGGCAGCCTGTTGCTATTGGCCACCTACGTCATCCCTGTCGTCCCGCTGATTTTCGTGCTCGGCTACGTAGTGCGCGGCATGCACTTTACGATCAGGAGCGGTGAAAATCGCCTCCCCGAATGGGACGACTGGACGGATCTGGGCGTGAAGGGTGTCCTCTCCATGCTGATCTACTTCATCTACTCACTACCCGGCCTGGTGCTCATCGCCGGCGCGGGGGTTGCGTTCGGATTGTACAGTCTCCTGATCGGCCTGGGCGGAGACGGTTCGGCATGGAGTATGGTCATGCCGCTGACCGTGACAAGCAGGTTGTTGTTGCTCGCTGCGATCGTCATCGCCGCCGCCGGAACGGTGCTCCTGATCGTTGGAATCTTGATGTCTCCCGCGGCGATTGCCCGCTTCGCAGCTTCCGGCGACCTGAGCGCCGCGTTGCACGTCGGTCGAATATGGGCGATCATCCGCTCGCGACTGGGCTCGTTTGCCCTGGTCTGGGCGATCACTTATGGGCTAAGCTACATCGCCGGGTCAATTTATGGGCTGCTATTCTACACCGTGTGTTGCTGTTGTCTCGTGCCGCTGCTCTCCGCTCCGATCGCGTTCTACACACTGATCGTCGGGATGACGTTGTTCGCACAGATCTATCGTGAAGGGGAGAGCGTCACATCCGGTGCGCCGCTCCTCTTACCGGACAAAACGGACAGTGCCAGGGCGGCAGAGGTCGTGGGTACGGGCGAGAGCGACGGTGCCGGCACCACCTCTCCTGCCACAGCAGCAGAAGTAGCAACCACTGCGCCGGCTGAGCCAAGCGGTCCCGCCCAGCCCACCGCTGCTGCAAGCGGACAAGGCACAGCAGATGCGACGTCTGCCGATGCGTTGACACTGAGCACATTGGAACTATCCGCGCGCACCGCGCGAGTGCTGCAGGAAAACGGATTCATCACAGTCGGGCAGATCGTCAGGGCCCTCGAACGAGGCGACAAGGAGTTATTGTCCATCAAGGGGTTTGGAGCCAAGTCGCTCGAAGAGCTGAAGACCCGATTGGAAGCACAGGGAATAGGCACGCAGGGCTGACAGCGCCAGCGCAAGGTCACGCCGAAAAACGGTCCGTTCATGCGGATGCAGAGTTCGCGAGCCACCAATCACCTTACGCAGAATGATCTGTGGCTCGCGTTTGGCA
>CAZPTF010000011.1:4012-6642 GCA_964589015.1 uncultured Anaerolineae bacterium | reverse complement strand
GCAGACAACGTGCACCGTCTTACTTGTCAGCTCGAAAATCGACGAAACGGTAACCCACGCCGCGCTCGGTGAGAATGTACTTGGGCGAAGAGGGATTGGGCTCGATTTTCTTTCTGAGATAGGTAATGTATAGACGCAGCAAGTGGCTATCTTCCCGATATTCGTATCCCCACACTTTCGAAAGCAGCATTTCGTGGGTCATCACCCAACCGGCATTGTTGACCAGGTGGTAGAGCAGGCGGTATTCGGTGGGACGGAGTTTTACCTGTTCCCCGCGTGACAGGACTTCGTGCCGTTGAAAGTCGATGGACAGATCGTCATCGATCACCAACAGGCTGGAGGATTCGTGTGAATCCATTTCGACGCGGCGCAGCACCGCTTTCATGCGGCTGACCAACTCCCGTGGGCTGAACGGCTTCGTCAGATAGTCATCAGCCCCCAACTCGAGTCCTTTGATCAGGTCTTCTTCCTCATTCTTCACCGTCAGAATGATGACGGGCACGTTGGAGACCTCCCGAATCAACTTCAAGGTCTCGAACCCATCCATCTCCGGCATCATGACATCGAGCAGCAGCATGTCGGGAATGACTTCGCGCAGCTTGTCCAGCGCCTCCAGCCCATTGGAGGCCTCCACCACACGGCAACCCTCCAGCTCCAGATTCATGCGGACGAATCCGACCAGCCGCGGTTCGTCGTCCACAACCAGAATCGTTTTGTTCTCGAGTACAGAAATCATACGTCTTCGCTTCCTTTCTCCGCCAGGTTCACATCTGCAAAGATAGCGCGCTTCGCAGACGGCGCACGATAATCGTTTAATGCTGAGGTAGAGTAAAGATGAAGATGGAGCCTTTCTCTGGCATGCTTTCCACCCAGATGCGTCCCCCATGAGCCTCTACGATCGCGCGACTCAGATACAGACCGAGTCCTGTCCCCTGCGTGCGCCGGGACAGCCGATTCTCCACCCGGTAGAAGCGATCGAAGATATTCTCCCGTTCGTTGGGTGAAATCCCCACCCCATTGTCAGCCACATAGACCGTGACCCATTTCCCGTCGGCACGTCCCCCAACGCTGATCAGGCCGCCATCGGGTGAGTACTTCACTGCATTCCCGAGCAGATTGGAAAGGACCTCTTTCATTCTCTCTTCATCACCATAGACGAGGGGGAAATCATCCGGAAAGTCGATCTCGAACTGGTGGGTGTTGGTCTGCAATCTGAAACCAGCCACCAATTTCTCGACGACAGGCGGAAGCTGAAAATGATTGGGGCGCAAAGTGAGCCCGCCCGCCTGGATGCGTGATGCTTCCAGCAAGTTGTTGATCAGGTGATTGAGATGGTCACTTTCTTCGACGATAATCCCCAGGCTTTCGCGCATGGTCTGCTCGTCCCACTGTGCGTCTTCACGCCGCAACGTGTCCGCGTAACCCTTGATGAGTGCAACAGGGGTCTTCAACTCATGGGAAACCACGGAAATGAAGGTAGATTTGAGCTCTTCTGCTGCCCTGAAGCGCGTAATATCATCGACGTTCGCCACCACACTGATGATATCGCCGCGCCGGTTGTATAGCGGCGTATACGTGACTTCAACGGTGATGGGCGGGACGGCCAGCTCGTTCTGGATGACGCCTTCGACGGACAATTTCTCATCTGCCGGTAATTCCTCTGCCAACTTCTCCAGCGGGCATTCTCTGGCGCAGAGGTCTTCGTCACCATTCCGCGTGCGCAACTTCAAAACCTCGCGGCAAGGTCGATCGATCGCATCTTCAGGAGACCAGCCCGTCATCCGGCCCAGCGAGCGGTTGATCTTCAAAATGCGGCATGACGTGTCAAGGATCATGATCCCGTTCGCGCTACTGTTGATGATCGCATCCAACAACACGTTGTCACTCCACACTTCTTCGTAGAGCTGCGCGTTCCGAACCGCGATTGCAACCTGATCCGCAAAGGAGGAAAGCACTTGCCGGTCATTCGTCGAGAAATCCACCCCGGTGGAGCGAAACACATAGATGACACCCAGATACCGTTCGTCGGCAATGAGTGGCAAAGCGACCACCTGCCGAAGATCGAGTCCGCTGGTAGCCGCGACGATTTCCAATTTGAGGCGAAGGTCCGGAAGCTGCCACACGGGCAAATGCGACCGGCCTGCGGGGCTGGGCATACCAGTCAGGAACGGTGAAAACCCGGACAGAAGCTCAGCGGGTATTCCGTAGCTGGCCCGAATTTCCAGTTGTCCATTGGCCCCACGCAACGCAATGAAGCCCAGCTCGCCGTGCAGCATATCTACCGCACTGCTGATAATCAGCGTCAGCAAGGAGGGCAGGTCGAGGCGGGACGTCATCGCCCGGGTGATCTGTAGCAAGTATTCTCGTTGTCGCAACTGGTGTTCGATCATGGCCTCTCCCTACGGCTTCCGGCTGATCCGCTCACACCTTAACCGCGCTCGGCTCCATCTCAAACGTGCATAGCGCAATGGCCTGTTCCCATTATACGGTTAAGGGAGAGCGATGTCCAGTTTGATTCCGTGTCGCACGTACCTGGCCCATTGAAAATCCGCATGGAACCCAACACTATTCAAGCGGCGTTCCTCCGCGCAAAGATCCTGGGCAGCGAAACGAACGGCAATCGCTCCCAC
>CAZPTF010000011.1:0-3912 GCA_964589015.1 uncultured Anaerolineae bacterium | reverse complement strand
TGGCCATCAAGCACGACGATGATGTGTGTGCCGAGCGAGAAATACGCCCCCCATTCGGGATGGTCGGCCAGGGCAGCGAAATAGGTGTCGCTACCAAAACCAATCTTCCGGATCATCATTGAGCTTTCATTATAAGCGGTGTCGATCCATACCCCGCCTCGCTTGATGAAACTCTTCTCTGCGACAGTCTTAACTTCTTCATTCTTGTGGTAGGTGTCTTCGACAGACTGAGCGTGTTGGAGTTGTGATTCCACAACCGCTCTATCTACGGCCTCCTTGCCGGCCGCCACCAGCGGCGCCCCGGTCATCGCGGGTGCAGCGCCTATTGCGAAACCCTCGCGTGCCGCATTAGAGCGCGCTTCACGGTCGAACACATCGACATCCTCGCGGACGAGAAAAGAGGTGTAGGGTGTCATGATACCATATTTGACCGCCAGATCGACGATCTCGTCCACCAGCTCATCATCTTCGCCATGCAAGCGGATCTGCCCCAGAAGATATCCAACCCGTCGCGTGGCCCACAGGCGAGCGATGAAGCTTTCCCCGCCCTTCTCGCGGAAGTTCACATCACCGTAGCTGAAACGATGGGTCTCGCCGTTCACTTCACCCGAGAGCGTCACTTCCGTATCTCCACCGTGGCGATATCGCCCCACAAGCACGAGCTGGCTCCCCACAAACAGGTCGGGGAGTGGATAGGGATAGGTGTCTTCCACCATGATATCACCGAAATCGAGCGTGAGGTCTGCGAGCAGAGGCGTGCTGATCTTGGCATAGAAATCCGAGACCTCCGTCTCGATATTCTGCCCGGGCCGCACGTAATTGGTTGTGCCGCGATTGTCCTGAGCCAACGTATCGAGCAGGATCGTGTTCACTTCGTCGCCGATTCCAAAGGCGAACAAACGGGTGTCTTCTGTGGCGGCAGCCGAGACATGATCGATGATTGTCTGTGTATCCGTCACGCCCTCGGTCGCCAACCCGTCGGTCAGGAAGATGATCGTTTGCGGACGGCCTCCACGATGCTCCGACAAGGCATCGACGAGCGCACGCTCGATATCGGTTCCGCCAGAGGCGTGGACGTCCTGCACGAAGCGCAGGGCATCTTCCCGCTCGGTAGCCGGCCTCAGTCCAGCAGCGTAGCGGCGCAGTCCTGTACTGAACGCGATGATGTTGAACCGGTCCTCCTCGTTCAGACTGTTGAGCACGAACTTCAGCGCCTCTTTGGCCTGGTCCAGTTTCTCGCCGCGCATGCTGCCCGACACATCCAGAACAAAGACAACGTCCTTTGCCACCACAGCACGCTCATCGACATCGACCGCCGGCGCCACCAGCATCAGGAAGTAACCGTCTTCGGCTTCTCGTGGCCTGTAGCTCATGAGATTAAGACCAAAATCCTCCGCAGATACAGTGTAGTACAGCGTGAAATCCGTATCCGGCTTGACATCAACGTCTTCATAACCGACAGCCGCGTGATAGTCGCCGCGCCGGTCGACGGCGACATCGTGGCTGGGTGAGTAGATCGATTTGATCGCCTCTTGTGATTTGATCTCGACGTGGATACTGACGTCCTGAATGGGCTTGGCAGAAAAACGCTCGGTGTCCAATGGATACACGTAACGCACGACTCCATTGTCCATCGTCAACACTTCGGTGTACTCAAGCTGGACACGCTTTTCGCCGTGCGGCGGAATCGGGTAGATGCGCGCACGGAAAGCGTTTCGGCCCACATATTCCAGGAGCGCCGGGTCCTTCTGTTTCCTGACGATATCTTCGTAGATACGGCGCGCCTCATCCCGGTCCAGCATCTCTCCTTCGAGCCGCTCACCATCCACATACATTGCAAATTCGGAAATGGCGGCATGCTCCGGTAATGGGAAAATGTAAGTGCCCTCCAGCTCATAACCCGACTCGTTGATGAAAACCTGATCGATTTGGGTCGTCGCCACCTGTTCGGCGATAGTCACATTGACCCGATGGTACTTGATCGTTAGCATGGGAATCCGCTCGATCGGCACATCCGGTGGCGGGATCGGAATAATGATTCCATCGGCGAAAGCGCTGCTGATTGGTGAGATAGCGAACGCGAGGACCAGCACTACCAACCACAACATGCGTTTGCTCATCATATCTAATGCTCCTTTCACGGTTATACGAATCCAGCCTCGATTTTTCCACTTGTATTCATGACGCGGAACGAAGCGGAGAAGTTCCCTGGAAATACGAAAGCTCATCCGGAGCGTGCGGATGAGCTTTTGGAAATTGAACCGGAAACGGCCAAGGAGACTATTTGGCTTCCAGATTGTAAGTCAATGTCACGATATACCACTTGCCATTGCGCTTCTCGAGATCCCAACGGTCCCCACTCGGGGAAATTTCGTCTCCGATGTTGGTGGTGGACGTCACGACCGCTTTGCTTCCCACGACATCTATCAACAGATCACTGGCCTCCGCCTGCATCGGGGCGGAAGGGAACACGAGGTTCACGTACCGCTGCCGAATCGCATCTTTACCTTCCCATTTGGCATCATCACTTGCACTGTCAGGCGTGTTCTTGGCATCGACAATCTGCCCATCATCAGCCCAGATCTCCATCAAGCGATCGATATCTTGCTGCACTACTCCCTCACCCTCAGCAGTGATCAACTGAGTGACAGCCTCTTCGTCATTGGCTGGCACTGGGGTGGGCGTCGGGGTTGCTTTGGGCGGCAATTTGACCACTGGCAACGGCGTCGTCGGTACAGCCCCCCCACCACAACTCACTACCAAGCTGGAAAGAATGAGCACAAATACGACAATGACGAATTTCCTCATCAACAAATCCTCCCTGAATAGCCAAGTTCCCCTACCGGACCAGCCTACCGGCTGTCGCAGGGCACTAATCATACAACACATGTACGGAAAAGGCAAACTACCCTCCAATTGCGCAACCTTAAAATCCTTGCACAGTGCTTGACACGTATCTCTATATGTGATAGTATTTACATTCGGAAGTGTAAGCACATTATCAATGTTAATTGCGTATCTTGGTGGGCCCTACGGATTTGTAACCGATAGTATTTCCTGAAGAATTTTGCCATGTTTGCCACCGGTTTTACACAGGCGGGCAACTTTTGGCCAGTTTGTTTTGAGGCGTGGGGGGATCTCACGCCTTGTTGTGTGTTTATCGGAGCACACGCTCGCCTACCTCGTCTCACAAGTGATTCCCCAACAGAAGAGATTGTGTGAAGCACTTTATTCGATCATGTGCCAGGCTTTGTTTATTTATCAATCTTATTGGAGAGGTGTCGCCGAATGTTTTCCAGGAGTGAGATATTATTCCCTCACAAAAGCATTATTGGACTCAAAAATCTACGTGACGACAAATGGGCAGATTTAGTTGAACGAGTGGCAGCTTTGCCGGAAACTCACGAGGATAGTCTCAGCTTCTGCTTGATGATGATCAAGCTGTGCGATTGTCTGAATTGTGAGTTGAGCAGTTACAAGGCATCGTTGGGTTGTTCGACCTGTTCGCGACGCGTCATATCCGCAGTCAAGGGCTCCGACAATGCACTGTTGAGACGCTTCGAGAATTCGCGGCAGGAACTGCTCGCCTATCTCGAAAAAACGCAAGACAAACAGACCAAAGCCGCCTAACACTTCACTCAAGATTCTCAAATGAATGTTGCGAATGGACACAGGGCACTGCGGACTAACCCATTAGTCTGTAATGCTCTGTATCCATTTATGTCCCTGACCTGCTGTGATCTTTGCGCCCGGCCGTCTTTCTGATGAACCACATCCCGGCTGGCAGCAGGGAAGATGGTCAGAGCAAGATGTCATTCAGGCATACAATACCGCCATCCTGCACCGGATGGAAGATTAGCATCGCCGAGAGCGTCTGCGGCTAGGCAAACTATTTGGCACCAGTTACGTCGA
>CAZPTF010000010.1:10268-32026 GCA_964589015.1 uncultured Anaerolineae bacterium | reverse complement strand
TCCGCGGTGACCGCGACCGCGCCGGATATCGATCCCAACGGACCCCGGCTCGCGTTGGTTTGGTTCGCCGTGCCGTTTCTGGTCTACGATTTCTTTCTCGTCGAACGTCCGGGCACGCATTTCTGGACAATGTTTCCGGGATTGATCCTTTTGAGCGCATTCGGCCTGGACACGGTGAGACGCTGGTTGGGGAGTCTCCGGATTCGCCGGTCGATCCGGATTGCCACAGGCGCGGTTTTCGCGCTGGGCATGACCGTTCTGTTCGGGTACTATCTATTCATAGTATTCGTGCGCGTCTACCCGGAATATCGTGCTGTGTATCCGGACGCCAAGAGCCTGCTCTATTGGACAGCGTACGACGAGTTGCCCGAGCGCGACTACTTCGGCTTCCCGCACCGCGCCGGTTGGAAGACGATTGGCGTGCTGTACGCTCAAGGCGTTCTCGCCGGCGAGTACGACAGCAACGAAGGGGGAGAAATCACGGCGTGGTACGTACCGGACGCGCCACGGCACTACTGCAACCCTTCTCCCAGGTACTACTTTTGGGCCGAAAGCGCACAAGATCCAGGGCGGGAGATCGATCCAGCCCGCTTGCGCGACGAATTCGCGGAAACCGGTGTGGTGACCGTCGAAGGACGTCCCGGCATCCGCATCTTCGAGCGGGACGCATCCTCGCAAGCGATCGCCGAATACGCAGTCGAACAGTATGCGCCGGATTTCGACGCAGCCCGCCATCCCTGGGACCAGTGGAGTGTAATGGGGCAGTTTGTGTCGACACCTCGCCCCGCGAATTTCGGGGATATAATCGATCTGATCGGCTACGATTTGGACACCAGCCGAAGCTGTCCGGGAGGGCAACTGTTGTTGACGCTCTATTGGCAGCGACACGGTCCGCCGATCCAGGAAAGCTACAAGGTTTTTTCTCATCTGGAGAGTGACCGGCTCTGGGCTCAGGCGGACGATGTGCCAGGGTGCTCTGCCTGGCCCACGACCAACTGGAAGGCCGGCGAGATTGTCGCAGATCGCCACGTCATCGTGCTGCCTGACGACATATCAGTGGGTACGCATGCTCTTTCCATCGGCGTCTACGAACCGAACCGTGGCACCCGATTGGATGTGGTCGATGACGCGGGAAACCGGCAGGGCAACAGCCTGAACTTGACCGGCGTGTCCATCAGCCCGTGTGCCGCCCCTGCCGAATCAGCGCAATAGAAAACAGGAAGGGTTGAGTTTGAGCAACACGCAAGACAGTCACAGACAAACCGATATCCCGACCATCGTATTGATCGCCATGATCGCAGGCTACGTCGCCTTCTTCTCCGTCATGACGGTCCGCCAGCACGATGCGCTGCTGACGCACGTGTTCGACCTGGGCAATGTGGATCAAACCCTGTGGAACACGGTCCACGGCAGGCCGCTCCATTTCACAACGCAACCCGCGGTTGGCGAACATCGCATGGGGATGCACGTAGAGCCTGTGTTGTTCGGAATCGCCCTGTCGTACCTGGTCTACCCGAGTCCCAAGGTATTGCTGGTCTTGCAGACGCTCGCTCTTGCACTGGGCGCCGTACCTTTGTATGCCATCGCAAGAAGGCGGCTCGGGACTCTATGGAGTGCGCTGGCGTTTCCATGCGCCTACCTCATGTCGCCGGCGCTTCAAGCGACGAACCTGTTCGAGTTCCACGCCGTGGCCTTTGCGCCGGCATTTCTGCTCGCAGCGTTTTGCTTCATGGACCGGGTGACGTGGCCGGCGGAGACCGGTGCACCACCCCGCAAGGGCCTCACCGGGAGCTGGGTGCTGTACGGCGTGTTCGTCCTGCTCGCTCTGTCGTGCAAAGAGGACATCTCACTCATCGTCATTCTGCTCGGCGCCTACCTGGCGCTGATCCGCAAGCACTGGCTCGCCGGAATCCTGACCAGCATCGCCGGAGGGATCTGGTTCTGCACCGCGGTCTACGCCATCATTCCGCACTTCCGCCCGAGCGGATCACCATTTCTCGCGTTCTACGCTGGTTTGGGCGACAACCCCGCGACCATCGCGTGGAACCTGCTGACCCAGCCACAGTTGTTTCTGACATACGTGCTATCGCCCGAGAACCTGCGTGCATTGGGGGCACTGCTCATCCCATACGCCGGCCTGCCGCTACTCGGTTTCCCGTTCTGGCTACTGGCGGGGCCCTCGCTGGGTATCGACCTGCTGAGCAACAACCCGCTGATGCACCGTATGGAACGGTATCACTATGCTGCCCCACTAATCCCGGTAATCGTCACCGCCGGCATCTACGGCGTAGATTGGCTCAGCCGCACGCTCGCAGCCCGGGACGCGCGCAGACGTGTCAGCGCAGTACAGGTGTTGGCGATCCTGGTTGTGACCTGCACGCTGTGGTATCATTACCATCGCGGCTTCACACCGCTGGCCCGTGCCTTCTCGTGGCCTGAGGTGTCGGCCCATCACCGGCTGATCGATCGTGTCGTCGCCAGTATCCCGGCGGATGCGGTAATCTCCGCTCAGGCCAACCTGTTCCCTCACCTGAGCCAGCGGGAAAGGGCTTACCTGTGGCCCGACCCACGCGACAAGGAATACGTCGTGCTGGATGTTTCCGACCCGTCCTTCTGGAACCGCGATGGCGCACAGGAAGGCTTGAAGCGCGACGTGGGACAGGAGGCGTCCTTCGGCTGGGTACTGGCAGAGGACGGCTATCTGGTGCTCCAGAAGGGAGCACCGCTGCGGCCATTGCCAGATGAGTTCTACTCCTTCGTCAGAGTGGACGAGGCTACGCCGCGGTATGCCATGACAGTCGATTTCGGTGACGCCATCCGGTTTCTGGGATTCACCCCACTCTATGAACGGGAGGAGGAGGTCCGGTTCAGGTTGTATTTCGAGGCGTTGCGGCCAACAGCCAAAGATTATGCGATCACGCTCTATTTGATCGATGCGGAGGGCAATGTCGTCGGAGGCACCGACCGGCCACAGCCGGCGCTGGTATGGTATCCAACGAGTCGCTGGGAGCAGGGCGAAACCATCGAGGTCATCGCCAATACGCTCCCGTGGTGGACGGGGGACAAGGATACATACGCTATCGCGCTGGGTGTGTCGGAGAGCAACGATACGTGGGACGTCGGGGCACGCCTGCCGGTCCGTACACAGGACTCCGCCTGGGTCACACCGGTCATCGACGATGGGACGTTGTTGCAGTTGATGACCGTCCGGAGAAGCTGGGAGCTGCACTATCCCGAGGCGGTACGCCGTCGATACACGCCGCCTGAGATGGCGCACGCGACGCAGGCGTCATTCGCTGGCAAAGCCGAATTGGCCGGATACACACTACGAAACGCACGCGTCCACCCGGGCGACACGCTCGAAGTGATCCTGTACTGGAAGGCCACAGCGCGATGGGAGTCCTCCTATAAGGTGTTCGTGCAGTTGCTCTCCGCCGAAGGCCAGGTCGTCGCGCAACAGGACACGGTTCCCGGTGAAGGGCGATTCCCGACGGACAACTGGCTGCCCGGCGAATACATCACCGACGGACATCACCTGCCCGTCAGCGAAGATACCGGGGCAGGGCACTATCATCTGATCGTGGGATTTTACGATCCCGCAACGATGGCTCGTCTCCCGGTGACGGGCGAGCCGAATATCGCACCGGAGAATCATATCGTACTGGATCAGGAAATTGAAATCAGCAACCGTTAGCCACGCAACCACAGTGTACCGAAATGGAGGGATGCGGCGTCTCGACGCCGGCATCGCACTGGCGATTGCCATCGGGATACTCATCCTCTACGCCAGGACCATGCCTCCCTCCTTGCTGGATGGCGATTCCGGCCGGTGGCAATATGTCTGCCACGTCCTCGGCATCTCGTACCCAACCGGCTACCCCGGTCTTACCGTGGTGGGCAAGCTGTGGGAACTGCTCGTCCCGATCGGATCAGTTGCATACCGCATCAGCCTGATGTCCGTCACCTTTGGCGCCCTGAGTGCCGCGCTGAGCTACCTGTTTCTCCGCAAGGCGGCGGGCAATCGCCTGGCCGCGGCGCTGGGAGCGCTGCTGTTCGCAACGCTGCCGAGCACCTGGTGGTGGAGCATTAGCATCAAATCGTACGCGCTGAACCTGGTTTTCGTCAGCGCATGCTTTCTGCTGTTGTTCTCATGGGCAAGGACGCATAAAGAAAGCACGCTACGCTGGTTCGCGCTGGCGTACGGACTGAGCCTCACCAACCACAGCACGATGGTGTTGTTCGTGCCGGCGTTCGCCGCCTTCATCCTGCTGACCGATGCGCGTATCCTGCGCAGCCCGCGCCGCATCGGCATGTTGGTGCTGTGTGCCCTGCTGCCCATGTTGCTTTATCTGTACATCCCATTGCGCGGCAACGCCCTGTGGATGTCGCAGGGGAGCGAGCCCGGCCTGCCCTGGCCAGTTGCCGTCTCGCGCGGTCTGATCTCCAGCGAATACGAACCATCGCTGACCGGTTTCGCTAACCTGGTCCTGGCCCCACACGAGACGAGATCGCTGGTTTCCAGCTGGGACCAGGTCCCCCAACAACTGGTGACGGTCTACGGGGGACTGCTCAACCGCGAGTTCCTGTGGTTCTACATCGCCCTCGGTCTTGCCGGCTTGATCCGCCTCGCGACCAGACGCCCCAGGTACGGGATACCGATCGTTCTCGGTTTCCTGGCGTTTCCGCCCTTCGTCGTGCAATATGGGCATGGCATGCAATCGGCTTTCCTGCTGCCCTCCAACCTCATGTTCACCGCAGGCATCGTGTCCGCGATTGCGGGGATTCTCGGCGGGGTCGAGTCGTTTACGCGACGCGACGGGCGTGTCCTGAAGGCCGTGCTGCAGGTCACCATCGTTGCAGTCCTGGCCCTCACGATCGTTGGTGGGGCAGCCGCGCGTTACACGAGGATGGATCGCAGCAACGACCACGCCATCTGCGACTACTGGTCGCGGATTCTCACCCATCCCCTCGAAGAAAAGGCGGGCATCCTGGGGCATTCCGGCATCCTGACCTCTCTGTGGTATCTCCAAAACGTGGAAGGGCAACGTCGCGATCTGTTCGGTATATTCCCACCCAGCGAAGAGATCGTCGACGAATGGTTGGGTACGGGGCACACGCTGTACCTGGCCGGCCCACTCGAAGGCTGGTTACCGAAGGCGTGGGAACGCTACCGGTTGACACCGTGGGGGGTTCTGGTGAAAATCGCGCTGCACAGCGCGCCGGACGAGCAGGGTGAGATCGCACCACAACACACCAGTGATGGGGTTATGGGGGGAAAACTGGCCCTGCTCGGATATGACTTCGCGGAGACGATCCCGGCGGGCACAGTGGTTCCCGTCCGTTTGTACTGGCAGACCCGTGATTATCTGCCTAGCGATTACCTGGTATCACTGAGATTGATTGCCCCCGGCGGGCAGTGGGCATCCATCGTAGAGGACCGCCTGGTCAGTGCGTGGTATCCCGAGCCGGCGGTCCCGGCGGACCGCTTCATGTTGGGAGTGTATGACCTGCCCGTGCCAGTGGGAACACCGCCCGGACGATACGCAGTACAGATGGTGGTCCACCATCCGGACACGGGTGAAGCGCTTTGGCTCAGTGGAGCCAGCGAGGTCTTCCAGCTCGAACACGTCGAAGTGACCCGCCCACAACAAGTCACGCCGGACACAGCCGGGTTGGAGCGTACGTCGACTGCCGTGTTCGGCGGGCAGGTCGAGATGTTGGGCTACACCGTTCGACCGGTCGAAGTGCAGACCGGCCAGCAGCTTACTCTGGAGGTCCTGTGGAAGGCCACGCAGTCGCCAGGCGAAGACAATTCGCTTCTCGTGCAGTGGGTAAACGAATTCGGACATCCGCAACGAGAAACGCGGTTGCAGCCTACGGTTCCCACATCGACCTGGAGAACCGGCGACCTGGTACGTGATTGGCTGACCTTCTCCGCACCTCCCGGTTTGCGGGACGGACGATACGCTCTGCGCCTGGCATGGGTAACGCCGGGTGGTGAACCTCTCGGCGTACGAAAGGGCTGGTTGCTCGCAGGAGACGCTCTGGAGTTGGCGACGGTCCAGGTGACGGACCGGCCACACCGCTTCGATCTGCCGGTTACCCTGTTTGCAGAAGACATCAATTTCTCCGATCGAGTACGTCTGCTGGGTTATGACACGACATCTGAAAACCTGCAACCTGGAGACCATCTACCTTTGACGCTCTACTGGCAATCGCTGGCAGTCACGGACATTTCCTATAAGGTTTTTGTGCATCTGGTCGATAGCAGGGGACAGATTCGCGCACAACAGGACAGCATACCCGGCCAGGGCACGCTACCGACGACGGGCTGGGTCGAGGATGAGGTGGTTGAAGACCGGCACGAGCTGGCCCTGAGTCCCGACTTACCCACGGGCGAGTACACGTTGATAATTGGTCTGTACGACGCGATCAGCGGTGCAAGGCTGCCCATCGCGCACGGTGGCGAAGATCACGCCCATTTGACGACAGTGAGCATCCGGCAGGGCACAATCCAATGATACGATTGACGATTTTCTCGAAACTGAACGTGCCTTTCAGCCGCCTCTGGCGCAAGTTGCACGACAAAAGCACCATGTTGTGGCTGGTCATTCTCCTTGGCTTTGCCTTGCGTGTGTATCACCTGGACTACCGGCCCTTGTGGGACGACGAGGCTTTTTCCGTGTTGATCGTTTCCAGCGATATCTGGAACGTGGCATTGGCAGCGGTCAGGGACACGTTCCCTCCGCTGCATCACTATGTCCTTGCAGTCCTGATGCTGGCCGTGGGATGGAGCGAGTTCTCAGTCCGATTCGCATCGCTCCTGGCGGGGGTGTTGGCGATACCGCTGACCTATCAAGTGGGACGGCTATGCGTGGACCGTCGAGCGGGTCTATGGGCCGCGTTGGTCATGGCACTCTCCCCATTCATGGTCTATTTCTCACAGGAGACACGCGCTTATTCCTGGTTGGTTCTGACCACACTGTTGTCCGTCTACACGTTCGTCAGGGTCGTCCTGTCTTTGACAGAACAGGGACATGCTGGCGTGAGACAATGGGCCTGGTTTTCCGTCGCATCTGCTGCGATGCTCTACACGCATTTTCTCAGTCTGTGGATCCTGGTCGTTGAAGGATTGTATTTCTTGTGGTTCTGGTCGAAACACAGGCGGGGATTCCGTGCCTGGATCGGAGCTCATATCGGGATCGGCATCTTGTTCTTGCCGTGGGTATTGCTGATGCTTGGCGTCGGAGTCGAGGGCAGCACCGCCAACGCGGGAATCCAACAGTTCGCCGGGATCCAGACAGACGCACCGATCGCTTCGTTACTATGGATTTGGCAGGAAGGACAGTCGGTACGTGGCAATATTTCTCTGCCGGATACGTTGCGCCAGGCAGTGGTATCGTTCACAGTCGGCGATTTCCTCGCCGGGACATGGGAGTTGATCGGTGTTCTGGCATTCGCAGGCATTGCGCTCTCCGGCCTGATCGGGCTGGCGATGTGGCACAAGCAGGCCAGGAGACGCGAGGCTCAGGAAAAAACCACCGCGTTTCCGTATCCTGTGTTTTTCCTCGTTCTATATGCATTGCTTCCCGTGTTGCTCTGTTATGTTGTCGCTTTTCCAGCAAGCCGTCCCCATTGGGCGAAGTACTTCATCATGGCTCTCCCGGCCTATTCGCTGATGGTCGGGACCGGTCTGGCCATCCTGCAGCGCTGGCGCAGAGGTGTCGCCGCCTTGGCCGCTGGCGTGGTGATTTGGTCCAGCCTGCTTTCCCTGTACAACTACTTCGAGAATCCAGCCTACGCCCGGCCGGACATCCGTCCCGGAGTACGCTACATGGAGGCGTTCTCAGCGCCCGACGATGCCCTGCTTGCCAACCCACCAGAGAGTTCCCCGCCGCTGTGGTACTATTTCCACGGTCACCAACCCTTCTATACTCCGGATCAGGTCAACGAAGAACGACTTCAGGCGATTGCCCGTACACACACCGGTCTGTGGGTCGTACAGAACCTGCCCGTCGGATTCGACCCCGGCGAACACATCGAACGGTGGCTCACCTACCACACGTACCGCACGTTCACCGATTGGGTCGGTCAGCTCGTATTCCGCTACTACTCGATGCCGGCCACGGACGCAACTGCCCTGCAACGGACCCTACAGCCAGCAATGCTCTTCGGGGATCGCATCGCATTGCGAGAATACCGCGTAGGAGTGCAGACAGAGGGCAGAGCCCAGGTCGTACAACTGGAACTGGCGTGGCGAGCGCAGGCCGATATGGATGAGAATTACATGGTCGGAGCCCGCGTCGTGGACGAGAGCGGACAGGTTTGGGGGCAAACCAACAGCTCGCCACTCGGCAACTTCCGCCCGACCATCGACTGGGAACAGGGCGAGACGGTCCTGGACCATCTCGGCGCGCTGCTTTGGCCTGGGACGCCGCCGGGCCGGTATATCGTGCAGGTCTGGATGTATCGTGAGGAGGACGGTATCCCCCTACCCATCGCTGCACCCGGTGCGGAGACACACGATGGCCGCCTGGACCTCGGCGCCATTCAGGTTGATGCGCCACGATATCCCCCTTCAACGGGTATGCTGAACCTGACGGAGGAAGTCAATCGCACATTCGACGCACTCACGTTAATCGGTTACCAAGTGCCCGAAGTCACGGTGAAGCCCGGTGATGACGTCAATCTCAGCTTGTTCTGGGAAGCGACCGCAACAGCCCTGCCCACTTTCGAGGCATCGCTGTGGGCGGAAGACACAATGGGCCGGCAATGGGGCCGCAGAGAGATTACGGTAGGCGACAAATACTCGACATCCCACTGGGCGTTAGGCCAGGTGATACGGGACCAGTACGCATTGCCTGTCCCGCAAGATTTGCCGGATGGGGTCTATCCGCTCAACATGCGGATATCGGCTGCGAACAGCTCTGCGGAGTGGCGTTTCACCTTGCTGAATTTGACTGTGAAGGGACGCGCGAAGCAGTTCGCCGTACCGCGTATCGCACACCCACAACAGGCGAACCTCGGCAATCTGGTTGAACTCCTGGGCTACGACCTGCCACGAACGCACGTCGTCGCGGGCGACACAGTGCGCCTGACACTCTACTGGCGGGCATTGGCACCCATGGACACGTCATATACCGTCTTCAACCACCTGCTCGCGGCCGACGGCCAGACAGCAGGGCAGTGGGACGGCATACCCGTAGGCGGGACGCTCCCGACGACGGAGTGGGTCCGGGGCGAGGTCATCGAAGATGCCTACGATATTCCAGTGCGCACGGATGCAACGCCGGGAATGTACCGCCTGCAGGTCGGCATGTACGATGCGACGACTGGCGAGCGCATCGCCGTGGCCCAGGAAAGCAGTGGGGCAGTGATCGACAGCATTGGGCTTGGCACGCAGATAGAGATCCGCTGAGCGACGGCAGCTGCACGCGAGGTGTCTATTTTTCTTGACACCCGCTCCGCTTTGCATATAATGACTGTAAAGGTGCTTCGTTCCTCTGCAGTGGGAATCACCGCGCGGACTTACCCAAGACATGCTCCCGCTGCACCTTACAGAGTGCTGGGAGGTGAGCTTGTTGGACAGCAATGAGAGGTCTCTGACTCGATTTTCTTTTTCCCATCTCGTCGTCGCAGCCATCATCGTTTTGTCTTTCCTGGTGTATGGCATTTTGGATCCCACAACTCCCCTGCAATCGGTCACGCATGCAGAAGCTCCGCCGCTCGAAATCGAGCAAAATGCGACGGTCGATTACACGGATAGCGGGCCGCAGATCACCTATGAAGCGTACGTCACAAACAAAGGTGCGGAGCCATTGACCGGAGTGCTCATCACCGATGTGCTGCCCAGCGGGGCAAATCTGCTTTATTTCTCCGACCCGGACGAAAGTGGTTGGTTGAGCAGCCAACGGGAGACAGAAGCGGGGAATCTGGTACTCTGGCTCTCCCCCAAGCCGCTGAATCCCGGGCAGAAAGCAACGCTGGTTTACGTCGTCAGCGTCCCCTGGCAAAACATCGAGTCTGCGGAGCTGGACAAGGGCCTTCCCGTCGCCAGCGCGGAGGGATGGACACAGACTGCGGTGGAAGATGCTGTCGCTGTCTCCGTCCCCATCGATCAGAGTCAGGCTCCGACAGTGACGCCCACCTCGACCGGTACACCCACAGCACGGCCCACTGCAACAGCGTCCGCCACGCCTGAGTCCACAACCACATCTACCGCAGTCCACACACCATCACCCGGCCCCCAGATGACCCGCACTGAGATCGTGTCTACTGCCGCAAGCAGCGAAACCACACCGCCCACCCTGATATCAACTCCTGCGGCGGGTGCAGAGGGGGTAACAGCAGGGATTCCACCGTTCGTAATGCTTATTGCCCTCATCGTTGTGATCTTGCTGGTCGTCGTTCTCTGGTTGGCCGCAAAGAAAAGATAAGCGCGCAACGTATATGCGGAGATTGAGTGCCTCCGTGAATTCGGGCGATGGTTGAATCCTCTGTGACGTGATCGCGCTGCTGGAGGCATGCCCACGTTAACAGATCTGCCAATTTATCACGGTTCGCTCCAGCGCATGACACGCCCAGGGGCATCAGGCAGGGCACCCCTGTACTGCTGGTATTTCCGCGCAGCAAACGATGTTTTCCCCAAATTTGGTACGGTATATGACCATCGGTCCATTGACAAAACAAAAAAACTATTGTAGAATTGTATGTAAAGATGTATCACACGTGATTTTAGGTGCAGCAATGCATAAGGGGGAACCTGATGCACGAGAGAAGGCGACATCTGCTTCTTGTGGTAACTGGATTCGTGATTCTCACGTTGCTGCTGGGGTTCGCCTGGCTCGTGCCGGTGTACGGCATGAGCCCCGACCCCACGCCGGAACCGCAGTTGACCGTCCCCAGTACAGACAGTCCGGAAAAAGTAGGGAGTGACGCGGTCCCCTCCCAGGGTGAAGCCAATTGCGCGGGAATAATGGGCGCGGTGATGAACTGGGGATATCAGAACGAGCCTGGGGTTACACTGGCCATGAACGGCGATACGTACTACCTGAGCCAGATTTCCACCAGCGACGGGCAATACAGCTTCCGTGGCCTGGGCAAGGGCTATGCCGTGCTGAGTCCTGCCCTGACCGGCGCCCAAGGCGGTCTGCACGTCTACACCGACAAAGTCGCCGTCCCTTTGCAGTGCGAGCACCCGGTCGTACTCAACCTGGGTATCTACAGCGGCCAGACCGATCCGCAGCCCCCGGCCTACCTGACAGTAACCACCGCAGATACGCAGGCGAATCCGGGCGACACGGTCCAGTTCAACATCGCTGCTCGCAACGACTTGCCGACAGCGATATCCCACGTCGTCATCACGGACCTGTTCCCGACCCCGCTGAAGATCTCCCATGTCGAGACAAGCCGCGGCGAAGCAACGATTGCGGATAAGCGCATGCTGTCCGTATACATCGGGGACATGGAGAGCGGTGAGACGGTAACGGCGACGATTAGCGCCAAGATCGATCGCTGGACGCTTCGCGGCGAGAAACTGGAGAACCGCGTCACGCTGCTGTACGCCGAAAGTATGGCGGACCAGGTAGTCAGTACCATCACAATAGGCAAGGGAATAGCGATACGACCGTCGGCAACGACCGGCGACCCTGTGTCTCTCGCTTTGGCTGCCGGCGCCCCAGCAGGGAGTATTCCCGAAGCATCTCCGGCAGAGGTACCCGTATCGGCTTCTGCGCTTGGGGAAGCAGGCTCTCAAACGGACGAACTGCCGGCGCCGATCACGATTTTTGCGATCGGCGATACGGAGAAGCGACAGGTTTCGCCCAGCGGAGCCACAGTATCAGCAGCTGCGATAGACACAGCGCCAATCGGCGAGCGCTTACCCGTCACCGGGTTCGCGTTCGATCTCGTGACCCTATCTCTGATCGCGGTTGGGTTGCTCGGCATCGCCGTGATCGCACAATTCGTGAGAGGCCATACCAGCTAAGCCCATCTTCGATAAGCCTCCATCAGCAAGAAGGACGCATTGAACCGCCTCCCCTGCGTCCTTCTTCTTTTTACGATTTCCTTGTGTACAAAAAGCAGGGTATAATGCGCACGGCGGTATGCGCCGCCGCAATCCGTGTCATAACTACCCGAGAAGCACCAGGAGATAGAGTAATGGACAATATCCCCGACAGACACCTGCATGGCGACATTTCCATTGTCCTGGGCGCGGAAGCCGGTCGAGGCGTTCAAAGCATGGAATACGTCTTGACGCACGTTTTGAAACACGCCGGTTATCACGTCTTTGGGACGAAAGAATACATGTCCCGCGTGCGCGGTGGCAGCAACTCGACCGAGATCCGCGTCTCATCGTCGCGCGTGGCCGCATTCGTCGAGCGCATAGATATCCTGATCCCGCTCGACGCCGCTGCAATCGACCATTTGGGACATCGCATCGCGCCAGACACCATCATCTTGGGCGATGCGGAAAAACTGGGCACATCCCACCCGATCGTCGATGTGCCCTTCACCAAATTGGCGACAGAGATTGGTAACGCAATCTACGCGAACACCATCGCAGTCGGTACAATCCTCGGTTTGCTCAAGGTCAGCCCTGAAGTGCTGGACGGTTATCTGGTCAAGTTCTTTGCCAAAAAGGATCCGGAGACCATCCAGAAGAACATCGCGGCCGGGCGGAAGGGGTACGCAATCGGGTCAGCCCTGGGAGGAGCGGGACGAATCGACATCGACATCCCAGCGCATCCCGAGGTTCAAAATGAGATGTTCCTGGGCGGAGCAGAAGCCGTGGCGCTGGGCGCCACCGCTGGCGGCTGCAACTTCATCGGCGCTTATCCGATGTCTCCATCGACCGGAGTCCTGACTTATCTCTCGCAACACGCCCGGCAGTTCGGGATCATCGCCGAGCAAGTTGAAGACGAGATCAGCGGCATCAACATGGGCATCGGCGCGTGGTACGCGGGTGCGCGCGCTTTGGTCTCGACCGCCGGGGGCGGATTCTCGTTGATGACCGAAGGTCTCAGCCTGGCGGGGATCACCGAGTCCCCGCTGGTAATCCACATCGCACAGCGCCCGGGTCCGGCTACCGGATTGCCCACGCGAACGGAGCAAGGTGACCTCCACCTGGCACTATATGCGGGGCACGGCGAATTCCCACGTGCGATCTTCGCGCCGGGGACATTGGCAGATGCCTATCAGTTGACCCGGCAAGCGTTCGATCTCGCCGACAAAACCCAGTGCCCCATATTCATCCTGACAGACCAGTTCCTCATCGATTCCTACTACAACACACCTGACCTCGGAAATACCATGACCGGGGTAGTGAAGCACTTTGTCAAGACCGGCAAAGACTACCGGAGATACGCGCTGACATCTGACGGAATATCTCCACGTGGGATTCCCGGGTTTGGAGAAGGGCTTGTCGTGCTGGACAGCGATGAACACGACGAAGAGGGACACATCACCGAGAGCATGATCGTGCGCACGCAAATGATGGACAAACGCTTGAGCAAGCTGGAGCTGCTCAAGGCCGAAAGTATCCCGCCGGAACTCATTGGCAATGAAGACTACGAGATACTGGTGATCGCCTGGGGCTCGAACTACCATGTCATGCGCGAAGCACTGCAAGTAACCCACCGTGACGATGTGGCCTGCCTCTACTTTAAGCAGGTCTACCCGCTGCACCACAGCACGACCGGTTATCTGGAGAAGGCGAAGAGAATCGTCGTTGTGGAGAACAACGCGACGGGCCAATTCGCCGATGTCATTCAGCTGCAGACGGGCATCACAGTGAACGAAGAGATACTCAAGTACGACGGTATGCCATTTAGCGTGGAGGAGCTCACCGCACAGATCAGTGAGCTCAGCACTGGGGGTGACCAGAATGGATAAACAAGCATACGACATGGGGCCAATCGACATCGCCTGGTGTCCGGGCTGTGGCAACTTCGGAATATTGAACATCCTCAAACAGGCACTCGCCGAGCTCGATATCGCACCGCAGAACCTGGTCGTCGTGTCGGGCATCGGACAGGCGGCGAAGACACCGCACTATCTGAGGACCAACGTGTTCAACGGGTTGCACGGACGTGCGTTGCCGCCAGCCACGGCCATTGCGGCAGCCAATCCGCATCTGACCGTCATCGCGGAGAGCGGTGACGGGGATATGTACGGGGAGGGCGGCAACCACTTGATGCATGCGATGCGCAGGAATCCGAATATCACGAACATCGTGCACGACAACATGGTTTACGGCCTGACTAAGGGCCAGGCTTCCCCAACGAGCCAGATAGGCTTCCGGACCCCGGTCCAGGTGACCGGGGTTGCGATGGAGCCGTTCAACCCGCTTGCATTCGCCATCGCCATGGACGCGTCGTTTGTCGCGCGTGCCTTTGTGGGAGATGCCACGCAAACCAAAGAAATACTCAAGAAAGCAATCACGCACCACGGCTATGCCCTGGTAGATATCTTCCAACCATGCATTACGTTCAACAAGATCAACACGTATGCGTGGTTCAAAGAGAATACGTACTACCTGGAAGACCACAATCCCTACGACAGAGCCGCCGCCTTCCAGCGCGCCCTGGAGACCGAGAAAAGACCCCTGGGTATCTTCTATATCAATCCGGACAGGCCGACCTTCGAAGCCAACAGCGGAGTCTATGCGGACAATCCGGCACCGCTGCACGAGCGCATGGTCGACGAGACGCAATTGGCCACGGTTCTCCAGGCACTGCGCGAGGATTGAGCTTGCGACCAACCGGGACGTTCGCAGCGAGTCAGCGTCGCATGTCGGGCAACACCAGCCAAACACATCGCAGAAAGGAACACACAACATGGAATTACTGGAAGCCATCAATCGCCGGCGGGCCTATCGTTCTCTGGACGCGGTTTCCATTTCGGACGAGACCATCCAGGACTTGGGCCGGGCCGCCATTCTGGCCGCAACTTGTTTCAATAACCAACCTGGCCGTTTCATCTTCGTCACCGATCCAGGCGTGCTGCAAGACATGCAGGCGGTGATGACCAAATCGAACGTGTGGACGCAGAACGCGTCCATGATTATCGCGGTGTTCAGCCACATCGACTACGACTGCAAGATCAAGGGGCGCGACTACTTCCTGTTTGGGACCGGTCTGCAGACAGCCCAGCTGATACTCAGAGCAACCGATCTTGGTCTTGTCGCCCACCCAATCGCGGGATATGACGAAGACAAGGTTAAGGAGATTTTGGGGATCCCGAATGAGATGCGCGTCATCACCCTCGTAATCGTAGGTAAGAAGTCAGACACGGTCAGCCCGCTGCTGAACGAAAGTCAGGTCGAACGAGAAAAGAACAGGCCAGAACGGCTTGCTCCCGAACGCTTCATGGCGCGGAACCATTTCGATGCGGCACTCCTGAAGGAACCCAAGGCGTAACGATTCGCGACAATCGCGCCACCCGCGGTATGGACTCGCGGGAGAGATGGCCCGCCGGCTCGGAGTGTCACCCGGTCAAGAGAGTGGCCGGAGACAGGTGCAGCCAGGAATCTTGGCGGCAAGTGCATCGCCTTGGACGCGACAAATTCGCAAGAGCACACGCTCGATGTACCGGCCTGGGCCAATCTCCGCACAGGCCGGGTGGGTACCTGGCGGCCCGTCCACGTGGGTCACCTCGCAGGCGGAACGCACCCAAGATTGGCCCAGGCCAAGTCGGCAAGAAGACGCCCGAGTGAAACCGGCAGGCCACGCCGGAATCACGACCTGCCTGCTACTTGCCGGCCTGCCACAAATTTGAGTTGTACCCGCCCGGAACCATATCTCCGGGAGTTTCCCTTTCTTCGATTCCTACCAACCCGACTATTGTCAATTTTGTGTCTTTCACAGGCATGTGCTAATATGGCTGCCTGGTGACAATCATCGTATACAAGATTCCCTGACAAGGAGAATTCCATTTGAGAGGAGCAACTTTTGCACATGAATAGACGCACTTTTCTGAAGAAACTGAGCCTGCTCGGTGCTGGAATCGCAGTGTCTGGCACCGCGTTCGAGACACCGTTACGCGCGTTGGCGCAGGAGGCCGAGACACCCCTCGTGTCGGTAGCAGAGGGAACAGACTATCAGGCACTCGTGTCGACGGTTCTGGAACCGCTGGGCGGTATCAACGTTTTCGTGAAACCCGGCCAGCGTGTGGTCGTTAAACCCAACATAGGCTGGGACCGGACGCCGGAACAAGCAGCCAACACCCATCCGGATGTCGTCAAGGCGCTGGTCCAACTCGCGTTGGAAGCGGATGCCGCACAAGTCCTGGTATTCGACCGTCCGTGCAACGAACCGCGTCGCTGCTATGCGAACAGCGGCATCCAGGCAGCCGTTGAGTCGTTGGGCGACGGCCGCGCGAGCTGTGTTTTCATGGACGACCGCAAGTTCGTACCGGTCAACATCGAGCGGGGAAGTTCGTTGCAGCAATTCACGTTCTACAAGGACGCCCTGGAAGCGGACTGCTACATCAACACCCCGATCGCCAAACACCACGGAAGTGCAGGGTTGACCCTGGCACTGAAGAACGCGATGGGGGTCATCGGCGGAAATCGCGGCGAGATTCACCGCGCACTGGGACGGCGCATCGCCGATCTCGCGCTGGTCATCCGGCCCCACCTCAACGTGCTCGATGCGACGCGGGTCCTGCTACGCAACGGGCCGACGGGCGGCAACGTGAATGACGTACAGGTGCTCAACACGCTGGTCGCTTCAACCGACCCCGTCGCTATCGACGCCTACGCGACGGAACATTTCTTTGGCCTGCAACCACAGGACATCCAATCGACCCAAGCCGCCTACGAGCTCGGTTTGGGAGAGATAGACCTGCACAAAATCGAGGTCGTGTACGCCACGATGGCAGAGAGGGTGTAAATGCCTGGGAAAATCCGGATTCCCGTAACTTTCTGGAGAAAGGTTGTACAGGCGGCATTCCTATTCGTGTTTTTGTATCTGTTTCGCAAGACGGACTATGCGGGAAGCGACGAAATCCCGTACGCGGTGAACATCTTCTTCCGCTGGGATCCACTGGTCGCCGCATCCGCCATGCTGGCAGCCAAAGCCGTGCTCGCGGTGCTGCTGCCTGCGCTCGCCGTTGCGCTCCTGACGATCATCTTCGGGCGGTTTTTCTGCGGCTGGCTCTGCCCGCTCGGCACTTTGCTGGACCTGACCCATTATGTCATTCCACCACGTTTACCGGGGCGGGTAGCGGGCCACTATCGTTCCATCAAATATTTCTTGCTGGGAGTGATTCTCAGCAGTGCGTTTTTTGGATTGCCACTCGTTGGATACTTCGATCCATTTTCCATCCTGGTTCGCGGGCTCACCCTGGCGGTGGATCCGGCATTCAACGTCGCGGCGACATTCCCGTTCGACTGGCTGTACAGATATGCGCCCGGCTGGGTCACAGCGGTAAGCGAGCCCATCTTCGCATTTCTGAAAACGCACGTCCTACCATTCCGCCAGACTTTCTTCACGCTGACGCTGGTCTCGCTTGGCATCCTGTTTGCCGTCTTCGCCCTGGAATGGCTTCAGCGCCGCTTCTGGTGCCGGAATATCTGCCCGCTGGGCGCATTGTTGGGCCTGTTGGCGCGTCTCACACCTCTGCGTTGGCACCCAGGTATTGCGTGCCACAAGGACGGTTGTCACACCTGTTCCGAGGTCTGCCGGATGGGTGCTATCGACCCCGCCAGCGGGCGGATCTCGCCCGAGGCGTGTACGCTGTGCCTCGATTGTGTCGAAGCGTGTCCGCGAGGGATCGTCACGTTCAAATTCAAGAACCCAACACCCAGACCGGCAGGACTCGATATCTCCAGGCGGGTTTTTCTGGGCACCCTCGCGACCGGCATTCTTCTCCCGGCTTTCTTCAAGACTCGAGCCGCCCTGAAGGTATCCGACCCCCGGCTGATCCGGCCGCCCGGCGCACTGGCAGAGGAAGATTTCATCCAGCGTTGTGTACGCTGCGGTGAGTGTATGAAAGTGTGTATCGGTAATGCGCTGCAGCCTACGCTGTTTGAGGCGGGACCGGAGGGGATGTTCTCGCCACGCCTGATCCCGAGAATCGGCTACTGCGAATATAACTGCACGCTGTGTGGGCAGGTATGCCCGACCGAGGCGATTCGGAAGCTTACCCTGGACCAAAAGCACGAGACGCGGATCGGACGGGCGTGGTTCGACAAGAACCGTTGTTTGCCCTATGCGCGCGGGATACCCTGTCTGGTGTGCGAGGAGCACTGTCCGATGCCAGACAAAGCGATCAAGTTGCGCGAGGCGACGGTGCTCGATCAGGACGGTGCCGAGGTAACACTACAGCAACCCTACGTCGTGGATGCGCTGTGCATCGGCTGCGGCATCTGCGAGAACAAGTGCCCGCTGCCGGGCGACGCCGCCGTGCACGTCACGCGTGAGGGCGAGTCCCGCGACCCCGATGCCGGTGTGCTGATCGGGACGAGTTACTACCAGACACACTGAAAAGTGGCGGGCACTATGGGAGTGTCCGCGGAGGTATCCTGCGAAGCGACACGTACGACGGCTCACCACTCCCTGAACTTGTTCGTGATCGGCAGGCGACGGTCCTTGCCGAACGCGCGCGGCGTGATCTTGATCCCCGGCGCCGCCTGGCGACGCTTATACTCGTTGCGATCGACCAGACGCATCACTTCCCGCACGGTCATCTCGTCGAAGCCGAGCGCGACGATCTCCGCCGGCCCCATGTCGTCCTCCACGTACGCCTGCAAGATCGGGTCGAGAATGTGGTAGGGCGGCAGGGAATCCTCATCCTTCTGATTGGGGCGCAGCTCTGCCGTTGGAGCCTTCTCCAGCACCCGCTGTGGGATCACGTGCCCCAGCTCGTTGCGATAGCGACACAGGTCGTAGACGAGCATCTTCGGGATGTCTTTGATCACGGCAAAGCCGCCGGCCATGTCGCCGTACAGCGTGCAGTAACCGGTCGCGACCTCGCTCTTGTTGCCCGTCGTGAGCACGAGCCACCCGAATTTGTTCGAGAGCGCCATCAGGATGTTCCCACGGATGCGTGCCTGGATGTTTTCCTCGGTCACATTGCGCGGGGTGTCCGCGAACACGTCGGACAGCATCTCCAGGTACGCATCGAACGTCTGCGCGATGGGAATCGTCAGGTAACGAATGCCCAGATTCCTCGCCAAGCCTTCAGCATCCTCGCGGCTGTCCTGAGACGAGAACTGCGACGGCATGAAGACGCCGACCACATTGTCCGTCCCCAGCGCATCGACGGCGACCGCCGCCGTCAACGACGAATCGACGCCCCCGCTCAGCCCGATAACCACCTTCTTGAACCCGTTCTTGTGCACGTAGTCGCGCGTCCCGATGGTCAGTGCCTGGTATACCTCTGCGCAGGGCTCCAGCAACGGGTGTACGATAGGAACGAGCGGCACTTTCTCTGCAGGGGCTAGCGGTCCGAGCACGAGATGATCCACCAGCTTGCTGACGTCCTGGGCGACGATTTGGTCCTTGCGGCCACGTGGATCGTGGAGGCGCTGCCGAAAAACGGAATCGAGGTTCAGGTCCGCGACGACGAAGTCCTCCTCGAAATGGCGACCGCGTGCGACCACGTCGCCCGCGGCATCGAAGATGATGCTGCCGCCGCCGAAGACGAGCTCGTCCTGCCCGCCAACCAGGTTGCAGTAGGCGATCATCACCACGTTATCGACTGCCCGCGTCGCCAGCATCCGTTCCCGTTCGATGATCTTGCCGGCGTGGTACGGTGAGGAAGAGATGTTGAGCACGACCTGGGCCCCGGCCAACGCGACCTGCTCGGTCGGCCCAACGGGATACCAGATGTCCTCACAGATGTTGATCCCCAACACCGCATCGCCGCGTTGTACGAGCAGCGGGCGCCGTCCGGACATGAAGTAACGTTCCTCGTCGAATACCCCATAGTTGGGCAGGAAGATCTTGTGGTAGACACCCGCTAACTGCCCATCGTGCAGCACAGCCGCCGCATTGAACAGATCGGTCCCGCGATCGACAAAGCCGATGATGGCCGTCAAGCCGTGCGTCGCAGAAGCAAGGCGCTCCAACATCCTGCGGTTCGCCTCGACGAACTGCGGTTTGAGCAGCAGGTCCTCCGGTGGGTAGCCGGTCAGTGCCAACTCGGGCACGGCGAGGAGATCGACATTCAAGCCCCGCCCTCTCTCGATCACGTCCAGAATCTTGGCCTCATTCCCGGCGATATCTCCAACGGTGAGATTCAATTGGGCCAGCCCGACTCGCAAAGAGCGCATTGCGTCCTCCTCAGATTACTTCCACGATGTATATGGCACAACAAGGCTGCCACGCAGCAGATAGCCGTGTCCACCCACTGGCGAAACCACAGGAGTTATTGCAACCACCCGCTATTATACAGGAGTCCTGATAGAGGTCAAGCATTTACTGACTCCAAAATTGCCGCGAGAACCAGTTTGGTGTATAATGGTCAAGCAGAGAGGCGCGATCCTCTACCGAGAGGGTTACATTTCATTCTTGCTTCATCTGCCCTCCAAAAATTCAATTTTCTCCAAGAACCCTTTGATCTACAAAGCACGTGTGGTGTACAATCATGCATAGAAACTGGAACATGACTGGATGGGCTGGAGTATAGCTCGGTGATAATCATGGGTAATAAGGCTTTGGAAAGAGGTGATTCATGACCAAGTACATTTTCGTTACCGGCGGGGTGGTCAGTTCTGTGGGCAAGGGCGTTACGGTGGCTTCTATCGGTCGTCTGCTGAAGAGTCGAGGGTTCACCGTCGCGACACAGAAACTGGACCCGTACATCAACGTCGATCCTGGCACTCTTGCCCCTCACGAGCATGGCGAAGTTTTCGTGTTGGACGACGGAGCGGAAACCGACCTGGACCTGGGCACATACGAGCGTTTCATCGACCAGAATTTGACGCGCGCCTGTAGTGTGACCACCGGTCAGGTGTATGCCGAAGTGATCGCGCGCGAGCGTAGAGGCGACTATCTGGGGAAGACCATTCAGGTGATCCCCCACATCACTGCGGAAATCAAGCGGCGCATCGGTCGGGTGAGCAAGGAGATCGACTCCGAGATCGTCATCGTCGAAGTGGGCGGCACGGTCGGTGACATTGAGGGACTGCCGTTCCTCGAGGCGATCCGGCAGATGCGCAAAGACGTCGGCAGAGAAAACACCGTCTACGTTCACGTCACCCTCTTGCCCTATATCGGCGCCACACACGAATTGAAGACCAAGCCGACCCAACACAGCGTGAAAGAACTGCGTAGCATAGGCATCCAGCCGGACATCATCGTGTGCCGCTCCGATTACCCCATCGAAGAAGATCTGAAAACCAAAATCTCGTTGTTCTGTGATGTCGAAAAAGAAAATGTCATTCCATTGGTAACGGCCGATTCCGTATACGAAGTGCCGTTGATCCTCGAAGAAGCCGGATTGGGCAATGCGATCGCTCAAGCGCTCTCGCTCCCCGAACGAGACAAGGACCTTACCGAGTGGGAAACTCTTGTCGAAAAAATCCAAAAACAAAATGAGACTTTGTGTATCGGGCTGGTTGGCAAATATGGCCGTTTGGCCGATGCCTATTTAAGCGTGCGGGAAGCGATCCAGCATGCCGGGATGGCGGAAGGGTGCCAGATCGATCTGTTGTGGATCGACTCCGAAGACCTGGAACGCGGGAGAGGGCGTGACTTGCTCGAGCAAGTGGACGGGATGGTCGTGCCCGGTGGGTTTGGCTATCGGGGTAT
>CAZPTF010000010.1:0-10168 GCA_964589015.1 uncultured Anaerolineae bacterium | reverse complement strand
TGCTCGAGCAAGTGGACGGGATGGTCGTGCCCGGTGGGTTTGGCTATCGGGGTATCGAAGGGAAGATTATCGCCGCCCGCTATGCGCGAGAAAACCACGTCCCGTATCTGGGGCTCTGTCTGGGCATGCAGGTGATGGTCATCGAACTGGCGCGTTGGACGCTCGCCAGTGATGAACCAAATAGCACTGAATTCGAGCGCACGACGGCCTTTCCGGTCATCGATGTAATGCCCGACCAGAAAGACATCACGGAGATGGGTGGCACGATGCGGCTCGGCAACTATCCATGTCACCTGGTAGCTGGCACCAAAGCTGCGGAAGCGTACGGGCAAGAGGTTGTCCTGGAACGACACCGGCACCGCTTCGAGTTGAACAATGCTTACCGTGACATTTTGGCGCAGGGCGGCATGATTTTCAGCGGGTTCTCGCCGGATCGGAAACTGGCCGAGATTGCCGAACTGGCGAATCATCCCTGGATGGTCGGGACGCAGTTCCACCCGGAGTTTAAATCACGGCCGAATCGCCCCCATCCGCTCTTCCTGGGTCTGATCAGAGCAGCAAAGGTCTACCGAGATAGCAGGCTACGCCGCGATTCCGCAAACCACGAAGACGAGGATATGGAGCAGGAAACCGAGATGGTCACCGGATCGTTAGTCGAAAACCTTTGACCCCCATTCTGCAGCGCAGCGGGGGCAAGCCAATTCGCGAAGAAAGAACATCAGCAAAACAAGGGAGGTATCACAGCTCATGGGCCAACGGATTAGCGTGGGTTTTGGATCGAGCAACGAGAAAGATGCCAGAAAAGCTGGCTTCGTAGCCGCCAACACAGCCAAAGAGAGCGGAAAAGGTGCCGACATCGCTTTTGTTTTTTCGACAATCGGTTACGACCCGCAGCAGCTTCTGGCAGGTCTCCACGAAAGCCTGGGAGAGGTTCCGGTCCACGGGGGGACATCCTTTACCGGAATCGTCACTCCAGCAGGCTTCCTCGGCGGAGAAGACGACGCCGTCGGTGTTTTGACTCTATCGTCAGCGCATCTCCAATTCGGTACGGGATTTGCCGAACTGGGCAGCGACCCGGCAGCTGCCGGACGCGCCGCCACGGAGATGGCCCTCAAGCAAGCCGGAAATACAACCGGCGAACCCAGGGCCGCATTGATGACATCTACCCCGATGGATGAAGAGGCGGTCATAAGAGGCATCACGCAAGTGCTGGGAAAGAGCGTACCGATCGTTGGCGGTAGTGCGGCGGATAATACCGTCGAGGGGAAATGGCACGTTTTCGCCAACCAAACCACAATGCCATCGGGTGTGGTCGTGACGGTCTTCTGTGGTGATCTGCCGATCGGGTGCGCCTTCGGCAATGGCTATCACTCCACGGGAAAGACAGCGATCGCCACGAAAGCAAGCGGTCGCACTATCTACGAATTGGACGGACGGAAAGCCGTCGAAGTTTATGCAGATTGGACAGGGCAGGACGCCGCATCTCTGAGTGGCATGAGCATCCTGGGCGCCAGTATCTTGAAACCACTTGCCGTGTACGACACCGCGAATGACTTCTATCTGGTCAAGCACCCCGGCATCGCGCAAGAGGATGGCTCTATCGCATTGTTTGCAGGTCTCGACGAAGGAGACGCGGTGGTTCTGATGGAGGCCACCGTCGATGATCTGCTCGCGGAAATTCCGAAAACGATCACGTCAGCGATGGCCGCCGCCAAGCTGACGGCTGACGGCGTGGCGGCCTTGATTTTCGTCCACTGTGGAGGTCGCCGAGGGGCAATCGATGCCAGGATCGAAGAGGTAACCCGGGCCATCCGACAGGTCCTGGAACCGGGGACCCCTTTTATCAGCTATATGACTTTTGGAGAGCAGGGGGTATTGGCGGATGGTACCAACGTGCACGGAACATTGCTGCTCTCTGCACTGGTTGTCGGAAAGTAGACGCCACCTCTGTCACGCACACTCAAAACGGGCAGGAAATCCTGCCCGTTTCATCTTGCATTCGGGAAGCGTGCGGAATCTACTCCACGCGCCGGCCCCTACTTCTTGCAGGGCCACAACCAGCCATAACGGTCAGGGATGCTGGCATCGGTGAGACCGAAGAATTCGTCCTGCAACCTCTTCGTGACCGGCCCGCGCACCCCCGCACCAATCTGGATGCGGTCCACGGAGCGAATCGGTGAGATCTCGGCAGCCGTGCCCGTGAAGAACATCTCATCAGCCAGATAAAGCGCCTCACGCGGGATGACCTCTTCCTTTACCTCAAACCCGAGATCTTTGGCCAGCGTGATCACACATTGCCGCGTGATACCACACAGCGCGGACGAAGCGAGAGGTGCCGTGTACAGGACGTTGTCGCGTACCAGGAACAGGTTTTCGCCGCTGCCTTCGCTGACCTGCCCGTTGCTATCCAGGGCAATGGCTTCTGCGTACCCATCCTCGAGCGCTTCCATTTTCATCAGCTGCGAGTTGAGATAGTTACCACCCGCCTTTGCCAGCGCAGGGAAGGTGTTCGGAGCCGCCCGCCGCCACGATGACACGCATACGTCGATACCCAGCTCGATCGCTTCCGGGCCGAGATAACGCCCCCACTCGATGGTGCCAATGGCGACATCGACCGGGCAGGCACGCGGATCTACACCAATCGAATCGTATCCGCGGAACACGATCGGCCGGATGTAGCAGGAAGGGTGCTCGTTGGCCACAATCGTATCCACGATCGCCTGAGCGATATCCGCTCTGGTATATGGAATATCCATGCGGTAAATCTTCGCGGAGTTGAACAATCGGTCGACATGCGGCATCATCAGCCAAACACACGGGCCTTTGGGTGTTTCATAGGCACGCATGCCCTCGAAAACGCTGGACCCGTAGTGCACGACGTGGGACATGACATGGATGGTGACATCATCCCATGGTCTGAGCTCGCCATTATACCAGATGTATTTCGACTTCTTCAGCGGCATTGGATAGACTCCTTTCAGGGATCACAAAGTTGATAACAAGACCGTAACTAATTTAGCAGACTACGGTGATTTGTCAAGCCAACTCATCATCGCGCGCAATTTCTCTCCGACTTCCTCGATGCGGTGCTCCGCATTCTGCCGGCGCAGTGCCAACAGGCGCGGTCTGCCCGCCACGTTTTCGCTAATCCAGGTGGAGGCAAAAGAACCGTCCTGAATATCCTTGAGCATGCGTTTCATTTCCTTGCGTGTCTCTTCGGTGATCAACCGCGGACCGCCGGTGTAGCAGCCGAATTCGGCCGTATCGCTCACCGAGTAGAGCATGTAGCCGATGCCGCCACGGTACATCAGGTCGACGATCAGCTTCAGTTCGTGCAACACCTCGAAATATGCCAGCTCCGGCTGGTATCCGGCCTCGGTCAGTGTGTCGAAACCGGCTTTCACCAATTCTGTGACGCCGCCACAGAGCACAGCCTGCTCGCCAAACAGATCCGTCTCGGTTTCCTCCTGGAATGTCGTCTCGAGGACGCCGGCTTTGGTGCAACCCAGGCCACGGGCGTAGGCCAGGGCATTCGCCAGCGCTTCACCAGACGCATCCTGATAGACTGCGACCAACGCGGGAACGCCAACCCCTTCCACATACATGTCGCGGACGAGATGTCCCGGACTCTTCGGCGCGATCATGCTCACATCGACATCCGGCGGAGGTACGATCTGATTGAAGTGGATGTTGAAGCCGTGCGCGAACATCAGCGTCTTGCCTGCCTTCAGGTTGGGGGCGATCTCATTCACATACAGCTCGCGTTGCGTCTGATCGGGAACGACGACCATAATCACATCAGCTTCGGCGACAGCCGCAGCGGTGGTCATCACTTTCAAACCGGCCTCTTCCGCACGGGCCCACGAACGGCTCCCTTTATACAACCCGACACGGACGTCACAGCCGCTATCGTGGAGATTCAAAGCATGGGCATGGCCCTGGCTCCCGTATCCCAGCACAGCCACTTTCTTTCCGGCCAACCGCCCCAAATCTGCATCCTCGTCATAATACGCCTTTACCATTAGATTCTCCTTCCTTCTGATTCAATTATTCAATGATAGCACTATATTAGCACTCAATCGAGAAATCGGCGAGTTGTCCAAGCACAGTCCCCAGAGCGACACCTACCTCCGCATAGGGAGGGCATACGTACGTCGTGTTGAGTTTCTCCGCCAGACGGGGCAGATAGGCGCCGGCTGGCGCGCCCAGCCCGATCAACGGATCATGCAGCCCGATTCGACAGTGGAGCGGCGCTGCAGGATCCTGACCATCCAACGCCCGGCGCAGCAGATATGCGTCCCATCCGCTGGCTCCATCCTGGATGTCCTGATCCTTCAGTAGACGTGCTATGATCTCAAACGCAAGCTGGTCCACAATCTGCTCCTCCACCCGGCGGCACAGCTCGCCAGCATCCACCCCGAACTGCCGTGCGAGTATCCCGGTCGCGAGCACCGCCGCGTCCGCGTCCCAGACAGCGTATTTCCCCTGCGCGTGGAGCAGGTCGGTGGGTGTGAGGCCGATCTGTTGTACGAGACCACGTTCTTCCAGTTGCGCGATGCCCTGCACGTGCAGATGCGAGCCATCCATGCGCTCGAGGATGTCCACAAGCGGCACTGGACCTTGTTTCACCTGGTCCAGAACGGCGCGTTCCTGCCAGTTGAGCTGCAGCCCTGTCGCGGGGCGCACCTGGACGACGAAATCCGTCAGGGAAACGGGGAAGGTACGCCCGCTATTGCGGCTCAAGGCGTCCAACCGGCGCAGATGGGGCAGAATCTCAACGTGCTCCGTGGCTGCCAGACAGACCGGGCAGGCCCGTCGCGGTCCGATTTTCAACCGGCCACTCAGGAGTTGAATGTGGCTATCCCCACCCAGGCCGCATGTCCGTACATCCACTGCGTTCACGCTGGTCGGCCAACCACCAACCAGCGCTCCATCCGGACTAAGCCCCGGGCTGCCCTTGCGCAGCACAGCGATATCACTGGTCGTGCCCCCCATATCGATGACGATGCCGTCAGATACATTGGTCAGACGCGCCGCCACGACGCTGGCGGCAGGACCGGACAGAATCGTCTCAACCGGTCGCAAGCGGACTTCAGCCGCGGTGAGCAGTTTGCCCTCTCCGCCCATCATCAGTAGCGGTGCCGTGATACCCCGCTCACGCAAACAAGCGTCCAACGCATCGAGCAGCGTATCGATGATCGGCAGCAACCGCGCGTTCAGCGCCGCCGTCACAGCGCGTTTCACGGCATCCAAACGGCTCGTCAATTCGTGGCCACAAACGACTGGAACTGCCAACATGTCAGAGGCAAGTTCTTTGACTTGTTGTTCGTGACGTGGATTATTCACACTGAAGTATCCGGACACGGCCAGTGCCTCGACACGACCGCGCATCCCCTCCAAAATGAGTCGCACTTCAGTCTCATCGAGAGGTTCCAGCTCCTGCCCCTGTTCGTCCAGCCGGCCTTTCAGCGACAGTCGCTCGACAACCGGTAGATTCCCCAACAGGTTGAACTGCGCCAACATTCTACGGTCATAGCCGATCAGTAACAGGGCAACTCGGCCTCCTCGTTTTTCGACGATGGCATTGGTCGCCAACGTCGTCGCGAGAGAGACCGAGCGGATGACCTGTCGATTGGGAAGGCTCAACATATCGAGCGCGTTGGCAATGCCAATCGACAGGTCTTGGGGTGTTGTTAACGCTTTGGCCTGGGCGACGACACGAGCCTCAGCACACGTCACCAGCACGGCATCCGTGTAGGTGCCACCCGCGTCGATACCCAACGCCAAAGGTTGTGAAGTATTTGGATCAGAGCAAGTCATTCCTCAGGCAACCGCCGATTTCAGCAGAGCTGGCGCGCCCACTATACTGTCGTGGAAGTAGCCCGCGCCGTTATTCCCTTCACGGCTCAGCTCGGGTCCGCGAGACATCGCCACCCGCCCTGTCCGAACGATTTCCAAAATACCGAAAGACTCCAGCAGAGAAATGAGAGATTGAACGCGGTCCTCAGGGCCGGCCACTTCGATAACCAGCGAACGCAAGCTGACATCGACGATCTTCGCGCGGAATACCTCCACCAATTGCATGATCTCGCCACGGGTCTGCGAATCGGCCTTCACTTTGATAAGCGCCAACTCACGGACTACCGAACGGGTGTCGGTGAGATCGGTGACATCGATCACGTTCACCAACTTGTCGAGCTGGTAGATGAACTGTTCAGCGGGCACGTTTTCCGCTTCCACAACCATGGTCAGCCGCGACACGCCCGGCACCTCGCTATGCCCCACCGTCAGGCTCTCGATGTTGAAGTTCCGCCTTCGGAACAAACTGACAATGCGGTTGAGAACTCCGGGCCTATCCTGGACCATTGCAACCAACGTGCGTCTCATGTTTCTCTTGCTCCTTTCTCTTCATCAATTGGTTTGCAGTTTCACGACACGCTTGCTGAAACCTTCACACACCCCACGTCGTGCGTATGTTTGTCCTCACACGTAGCTTCCGCGACGCAGACTCACGGACGGGTAATCATGCTGTCCAGAGCAGAGCCGGCACTCACCATGGGATAGACATTCTCTTCTGACTCCACGATGAACTCCAGCAATACCGGCCCCGGGTAGTTGATTGCCTCTTCCACTGCCGGTGCCACTTCGTCCCGCTGCGTTACCATCAGCCCTCTTACACCAAATGCTTCCGCCAGTTTCAAAAAGTCGGGATTGAACAATTGTGTGCCGGAATAACGCCGGTCGAAAAACAGCTCTTGCCACTGGCGGACCATGCCGAGGTAGCCATTGTTCAGCAGAGCGATCTTCAGCGGTACCCGCTCCTGGACAATCGTCGCTAATTCCTGCATATTCATCTGGAAACCACCGTCACCGACAACCACCCAAATGGGCACATCCGGCTTGCCGATCTGCGCGCCCATCGCGGCGGGCAAGGCGAAACCCATGGTGCCCAGCCCCCCGGAAGAGAGCAATCCACGCGGACGGTCGTGGAAGTAATACTGCGCCTCCCACATCTGATTCTGCCCCACATCACTGACCATAATCGGTGGGTTGTCACGAGTGGCCTCCCAGATCTGCCGAATGATGAACTGCGGGATCAGCCGCTCATGTTCTCTGTTCAAAATGTCACGGGCCTCCGAGTCTCGTCGCCAGGCTGCAATCTTCTGCATCCATTCTTCTCGTTCGACTCGTTCCACAAAGGGGAGCACCTCTTCGAGCATCTGCTTTGCGTCTCCTACCAGAGCCATATCGACAGGAACGTTTTTCCCGATCTCAGAAGGATCGATGTCGACATGAATGATTTTCGCCCCTTTGGCAAATGCTTTCGGATTGCCGGTCAGGCGATCATCGAACCGCATACCGACTGCAAAAATCACATCCGCCGATTGGAGTGCTCGATTCGCGTAGGTCTCGCCATGCATCCCACCCATGCCCAGGCACAACGGGTGTGTCTCAGGGATACAGGACTTGCCCAGGAGAGTCGTAACGATGGGAATATGCGCTTTTTCGCTCAATTCCTGCAATTCACGCTGCGCTCCGGAGACCGATACCCCGTGTCCGGCCAGAATGAGCGGTTGAGCCGCCGCATTCAGACTCTCACCGACACGACGAGCCGCATCCGGCACGATCTTTGGCGTTTCCCGGAGTCCTGGCAGATCCACATGATCGGGATACTCGAAGTCAGTGACGGCACTCTGCACATCGCCAGGCAAATCGATGAGTACCGGGCCGGGACGACCTGCTTTGGCGATACAGAAGGCCTCTTTGATCACAGTCGCCAGATCGTTTACATCCGTCACCAGGTAATTGTGTTTGGTGACCGGCAACGTGATACCTGTGATATCCGTTTCCTGAAAGGCGTCCTTGCCAAGGTCGTGAACCCCGACTTGCCCGGTGATCGCTACTACTGGCGACGAGTCCATGGAAGCCGTCGCCAGCCCAGTCACCAGATTGGTCGCCCCAGGTCCGGACGTCGCAAGGCACACCCCCACGCGACCGGTCGCCCGCGCATAGCCATCCGCAGCATGGGCAGCAGCTTGCTCATGGCGCACCAAGACGTGTCGAATAGGGTATTCAGGAAGGGCGTGATACAGGTGGATTACCTTCCCGCCAGGAAAGCCGAACACAACATCGACGCCCTCCTGGACCAGGCTGGCCCATACGATTTGCGCTCCATTCAACTTCATTTGTTATGCTGCCTCCCTTCAAGTCAGAGTAATGCGTTGGATTTGGTTTGCTCTGGCTTGCCCGGTCCTAACCCAGGGGTGACGCCACCCAGATAACAGAATGGGCAAGGTTGCATACGACGGGCGCCCTTGCCCAAGTTCACCGCAATAAAAAAGGTCCCCCTGGCGGGAGACCTTCTTTCTAACCTACTCACTCACATTGCTTCAGGCTGTCTGCACCTGCAATCTCCCAACCCCCATTAGCTCCTTAACACGAAGGAGCACACCAAGAAGGACAATAATAATGAGGGTGGAATTTACTGAAACCACGTGAATTTCTCCGCTTCTATTACAAATACCTTAACGACAAATTCAGTATAGCATATTCGGAATCATTTGTCAACTAACGTTTCTATCCCTTGAGCGCCGATTTCAGCGACTTCAACGCCGACCGGGAGGATTCCAGAATCATGCCGATGTCGCCGGACCACATGATGAAGCGCATCCCCTTGTCCATCCAACCTTTCAACTGCTCCACGCTTCCGGTGTGCAGCCCGGCAGCGACACCATGCTTGTTGCACGCTACGACCATCTTCTCGATGTATTCGAGTTCCAGCGGATGCGTCAATTCGCCTGGGATGCCCAATGAGATTGAAAGGTCGTTCGGGCCGATAAGTGCGACGTCGACACCTGGCACCGATACCATCTCTTCGATGTGATCGATGGCTTGTTTGCTCTCAATCTGCACGACCACCAGTGTCTCGCGGTTGGCAGACTCGATAAACTCCTTGACTGGCTCCGAGCGGAGATCTGCGTGTCCGCGAGTAACCGCACAACCACGCTCGCCAAGCGGCGGGTACTTCATGAAACGCACGACCTGCCTCACCTGGTCAGGAGTATCCACACGCGGGACCATCAGACCCTGTGCGCCCGCATCGAGCGGACGAGACAGCAGATAGTACTCCAGGTCCGGAACGCGCACGAACGGTGCGATGTTCTCCAGGCGAGCAACCCGGATCATGTCGGCCACGGTCTCCATGTCGAACGGACCATGCTCCATGTCGATGAAGAAGAAATCGAACCCGGCTATCGCCAAGAGCTGCGCGATACTCGGAGTGCGCATCTCTTGCACCATCGTGCCGAAGACGGTCTCTCCGCGTTGCAGAGCGTGTTTGACCCTGTTCTCTCTCATGAATTGTGCTCGCTCTCCTGCGTTTCGTCGTATTCACCGCGGGTGGCTTTCTTGAATTGGCTGATCCCCTTGCCAAGGGCACCGCCCACATCCGCAAGACGTCCGACACCGAATACCAGGACAACGATTACCAGGATAATGATCAGTTCCGGCACACCAAGCTGCGGCATAGTTCACCCCCTCCATAGACAACTTGACTTACATTGCGCTCCCAGGCTGGCAGCTATTCGACTTGGGAACTGCAAACAGAGTCTAGCTGTCTGCTTCTTTGTCCTTACTGGCTTCAGCGAGCTTCTTCTTTTCGTCTTCTTCCGACTCGCCGGACGAAGCTTTCCTGAACTCACTGATGCCTTTCCCTAAAGCACCCCCCAGCTCGCCCAAACGCCCTACACCAAACACGACCACAATAATCACCAGAATGATCAGCAGCTCTGGTACCCCAAGATGTGGCATGGCACGTTCCTCCTTAAACAACATCTATCAAACAAAACGGCAGAGAAGCCCTCTGCCGAGCTGTCTCCCAATCGAATTCCAACGAGAGGTATTATAACACAATTACTGCCAGCGAACAAGTCCGCGTCTCACGCGGATGCAATCAGGGTTTTTGGCAACCAGTGTAGCGCCTTTGACACGACCAATGCGCCGGAGAGCGCACCCACTGGAGCAGACTGTGCCAATCTACTACGCTGCAGAGCGGCACACGATCCGCTCGGGCACAGCAATCCCTGGCCAACGACCGTGCGTCGAAGATTGGCCCAGTCTTGACCGACAAGAAGATATTCGTGTGAACCTGGCAGATCACGCTGCAAAC
>CAZPTF010000009.1:23551-32475 GCA_964589015.1 uncultured Anaerolineae bacterium | reverse complement strand
TGGTTCGGGAAGTACGGAGAAGCGACGGCCTTCTTTTCCCGGTTGCTGCCGATTGTGCGCACCTTCATCTCGTTGCCAGCCGGCATTGCGCGGATGAATTTCCCCAAATTCACCATCCTGTCCTTTGTTGGGTCGTTCATTTGGTGTGCGCTTCTCGCGTATGCTGGCTACGTGTTCGGCGAGCACTGGCAGGAAGTGCGCGAAGTGATGCGCCCATTCGATATTCCGATTGCCGTCGTGTTGGTTGCGCTATTTGGTTACTACGTGTATCGCCACGTCAAGCGCGGCAGCACGCATGTGGAGCCGGAAACGGGTGCCTAACGCGGTGCTCGTTCCGGGCCGTGCCGCGCTCAGTTGGTGAGGTTCGTGAGAACAGAGTACCATTGACCAGTCCAGGGATGGCCCTTATAATAATCATGAGGGCCATTTCGTTTGTGGAGGGCTGTTCCCGTGGTTGGAAGGTCGATTCGATGTGGCGAGCTATTAGACAAGAGCAAACTGCGGGCCAGAACATGGCTCGTGTTGCTGCTGGCTGTGCTCGTGTGTGTTCCGCTCGTCCGCGCGGAACCGGATGCCAACCTGACGAGCAATTGGAGCGTAGAGAGCTGGAGGAGCGCCTATGGCTACCACAATGGATACCCCTTGCAAGTCGCATCGAACTGGCAGAGTTTCACACAGAGCGGGACGGCACCTCGCTTCATGAAGGACACGGTTTATGCAGCTCTTTTCCGCGATCTCGGGGCGATCGAGCGGCACATCGAGGGCAACTACTCGCAAAACCTGTGGCTGGGCCACCCGTTCACGGCGGGAATATACCAGCAGGTCTCTGCGACTGTGGGCACGCCGTACGCAGCCAAGTCCTGGATGCTATCTGTGTACCGGACGTCTGCCTCGCAGACGCACGACAAGATGTGGAAGCAGGTAGGGATCGACCCCTACGGGGGGACCGACCCGAGTTCCTCCAATGTGATCTGGGGTGATGCCAACGGGCGCGATGTAGCGTATGTGGACGTGCGTGCGGCGGCGGTCGCGCGGTCCTCTACCATTACGCTGTTCGCCCGCGTCATCAGCGAGGATGACGTCTACTCCGACTGGAATGCAGCGTGGATGGATGCCATCGTTCTCGCGGAGGCCCCTACGGTCAGCGCATCCTCCCCGGCGTACAGCGCGAGTCCAACCTTCACGGTCTCCTGGAACAATGCGCAGGCTGCGCCGGGGGGCGACCTGACCGGGCAGTACGATGTCCAGTACAAAGACGGGGTTGATGGCGAGTGGCTGTCGTGGAAGAACAAGAAGTCCAGCACACAGGATGTGTTCCCGTATGGCGCAATCGGGCACACCTATTGTTTTCGCGCGCGGACCTGGCAGGAATATGATCCTGAGGGGATCGAATTGCACGGAGCATATTCAGAGGCAGGCGACACCTGTACGGTCGTCGGACGGCAAGTCACTGGCTACATTCGGGGAACGGCGGGCGAAACGATGTCCGGCGCCACCGTGATGATCTCGGGAACAGCGACTTCGATGGTGACCAACGGAACCGGACGCTACAGCTTGTCGGTGCCGGACGTGGGTTCCTACGCGGTGACTGCCGAAATAGGCGGGCGGACGACTCCTGCGGTGCCGTTCACGGTTGCCAGTGACACATTCGTCGTGCCGATCACCTTGACCGTTCGACCTGCGGATGATGCGGTCGTGGATGGAGATTTCGAGGGCACGCTGGGCAGCGCCTGGACGGTGAGCGGTTCCCCTGTACCACAAACGCAGGCGGTGCACGTACGCAGTGGCGCGCGGAGCCTGCAACTACGCAACGCGACGACGACAGGCCAGTCGCGGATCCAGCAATCCGTTTCGGTGGATGGCATGTACCAGCCGCGCCTGTCGTTTTATGCCAAGATCCCACAAATCGGAAGCGGCGACCACGTATTGATCGTGCGTTCTGCGCCTGGGCCATCCACGATTTTGTTGACCCTCACAGGTTCGTATCCGGACTGGACGCACTTCTCAGTGCCGCTGGGCGTAGGAGACGACTATACCGGGCCCCTGGAGGTTTTCTTTCAGGCCGAACAAGCGGGGACGTCTGCGATGCAGGTCTATCTCGATGAGATAGGCATCGGGCACACGCTCGGCGGACCCAACAAGACGTATGCGCCGGTTGTCTTCCAATAGACTGCGGTTGGATGCCTGCCTCCCGGGTTTTAGGCGACAATTGCCTCCCCGTGCGGCTGCGCCGTCCGTGAATCGGGCACGAATGCGTAAAGTTTCGCGCGGTACGGCGAAAGCCAGCTCTCATCCGCAGGGTGCGGTCCTCCCCCGGGTGGTTCCCCCTCTGTTACGCCCAGTTTACCTGCGGTACAGCCTGCCGCCGGCGAGCGTTGGTCTCGGCAAGCCTGTCGTGTGTCTATGACGACCGGCCGTCTCCTGTGAACCTCGCGGCTGCGGAGCGCGCGTCTTGCCGGCTCCGCCGGTTTTCCGCCGCTCGGGCAGTCACCACAGCCCCGAATTGAAGACACCACCCGGCTCCGACTGTCGCTCCAGCGTTTAGCTACCGGCCCCGGGGAACGGCACTGGCTGTTAGCGGTGGGTTGCAGGCGATCTCCTTCCTGGCTGTTTGACCAGGGCAAGAACCGGTCGGGTGACCAGTACGGGAACTCACCATCTGCCTGATGCCCCGGCCACATTTTTGGATTACAGTAGAAATGCGGATCGGGATGAGTGCGGCATTGGGTGATCTGCTGTCGAGAACCGGTTCGTATTGCTGCGAAAGTGGGTGCTGCGGGGCCGGTGGTTCGGAGAATATGTTGACAATTGATGCCGGTTGTGATATAGTATTTAGCGTTGCTAAATATAAACGGGATTGATCGTTGGCAAGAGGTCTGGTGATGAACGTCAAAGGCATCTTTGCGAACAGTTCTGTGGTGGCAGTAGATGATAAAAAAACAGGAGTATGGGTGGGACGATGGAACGGACAACTTTGATCGGATTTAGAATTCTATTGCTCGTGGCTCTCTTGGGCATCGCTGTGGCACCGGTCAGTGTGACGAATGCACAGGGTGGGGTGTGGGCGGAAATCAATGCAGCCAGTCTCAATGTCCGGGAGGGTCCCGGAGTAGACTCCCCGGCGATCGGCGTGGTGTCATCTGGGGCCAGGCTGGAAGTGCTGGGAGTGCATCCGGCGAGCGGCTGGATCGAGATCGTCTACGCGGATGGGCCTGATGGAAAAGGATGGATCAGTGGATCAGACAAGTACGTGACGATCCAGGGTTCGTTGGCCGAAGTCCAGCAGGTAGTGGACGTTCCTGCCGCGCCCAAGGCCAGTGAACCGACGGTGGAAGCGACTGCGGAGGCAACCCCATCCGCGTCTGCTGACGGGTTGCAGGGTAAGTTGGTGTTTCAGACCTCCAGCGGTGGAGACATTTACCTGGTCAACGCCGATGGGACCGGTCTGCGAAAGCTGACTACCGGAATGGATCCGGCGCTATCTCCGGATGGTACGCAGGTGGCGTTTGCGCGGTGGGAAGGCATCCCGCGTGGTCTGTACGTGATCAATACCGATGGTAGCGATGAGCGTCTGGTTTACGGATGGGATCAAGGCGGGTTGAAGTCACCGACCTGGTCACCCGACGGCAAACGTCTGGCCTTCAGTCTGCGGACTGGGGATTCGAGTCAAGATCAGTTCTTCGTGCGCGTGCCCGATGGTTCCGGGGATAGCACCAAAGTCCTGGCCTTTGAGGGGAACCACCATCCCTGGTGGAAGATTTGTGCCATCAATCTTGACGGAAAAGATTTCCAGCAGTTGCAGGGTCATGATTACAGCTATTCTCCATCCTGGGCGACGAATCCGGATGACAAACGGATCGTCTACAGCAGTGACAAAGGGGTCTTCATCACCGGTGACGCGGAAGGTATGGGGAGCACCCTGGACGATCCGAAACACTGGTTGATCACCGATTACCAGAATGATCGTTCACCTGCCTGGTCGCCGGATGGGCATCGCATCGTGTTTCAGACCAAGTCCCATGACCACTGGGAGATTGTGGTGGTCAACGATGACGGGCAGGGACGGACGCAAATCACCCGCAGTTGGCCTCTGGCCGATGTCCCCGTGAACAGCGTAGCGCCCGCCTGGTCACCGGATGGCAAGTGGATCGCATTTCTGACCGATGAGCGCGGCAAGTGGGAACTCTGGCGGATGCGCGACGATGGAAGTGACCGGCAGCCTTTCCTTGAGGACGCGCTGAAGGATATTCCGATCGACTATCAGTACGTGGACGAACGCGTGGTCTCCTGGGGTCCGTAAGACAACGCAACGCGTTTGCGAGACAACAATTAAGACCGCTCTCTCTTGTCGGGAGGGCGGTCCTGTTTTTGTTGATGCGCATGTTGTTGTTCCCAATGAGTGGCGAGTGTGATATAATAAGAGTGTGGAATAGATACACTCAGCAGTTGTGATCCTACGAGGAGGAAGGACCATGGTTGCAGAATGTGCCTATCGCCGGATTGACGCGCTCCTCAACATCTCCTATTGTTGGGCTGCCTCGAATGACAGCCTTACCGGAATCCTGACGTTCTCTCCCAGCCACGTTACCTGCGACGGCTGTCCCGTTCCCGAATTACAGCGCACGCATGCCTGTGTACATCTCGAGTTGCGTCCGGTCATCGTACCCACTCCCGAGGGCAGCCGCGTGATCGATCTGGAGCGTTTTTGCCAAGAGGACGGCATCAAGCTGGATAACCTGCTCGGTTGCGATGCGTCGTGTGCAGCTTACCGTGTGACGCCGTCCAACCGCGTGCGTTTGCCCGCTTCCTGAAGGCTCGTACCTGGCGAGCCGCATCACTGTGGGGCGTGGCCGGTACTTCGTGCCAGGCGCTCGGCATATTGCTGACGGTAATACGCTTCAAACTCGCCGCTCTTGATCTTGCGCCACCACCACTGGTTTTCTTTGTACCAGTTCACGGTTTCTTCCATGGCATCTTCCCAATTGCGGCGCGGCGCCCAGCCGAGCGACTTGATCTTGGTGCAATCCAGTGCGTATCGCCGGTCATGCCCTGGCCGGTCTGGCACGAAACGGATCAACGTCCTGGGTTTACCCAGTAAGTTCAGAATCAACTCGGTTACGTCGATGTTGAAGCGTTCATTTTCGCCGCCAATGTTGTAGACCTGCCCGAGCACGCCGTGGTGCAGAACCAGGTCGATGCCCTTGCAGTGGTCTAACACGTACAGCCAGTCGCGCACTTGTCTGCCATCTCCATAGACGGGGAGGGACTGGTCATCGATCGCGTTCGTGATGAACAGCGAAGCCAGTTTCTCCGGGTACTGGTATGGGCCGAATGTGTTCGAACCCCGTGTAACCAATGTGGGCAATCCATAGGTCTCGTGATAAGCGCGAACCATCAGCTCCCCGCCCGCCTTGCTGGCCGCGTAGGGACTGTTAGGCTCCATGGGATCGGGCTCCTTGAACGTTCCGCAGGCGATGGTCCCGTACACTTCGTCGGTAGACACCTGCAGGAAGCGCTCGATTTCGACTTTGCGCGCTGCTTCCAGCAATACGTAGGTCCCATACACGTCTGTCTGAATGAAAGCGTCAGGGTTGAGAATCGAGCGGTCGACGTGGCTTTCCGCGGCGAAATTAACGATGGTATCGATCGCGTGTTCGCGGATCGTGTCGTTGACCTTGTTCGCATCACAGATATCCCCTTGCACGAAGGCGAAATTCGGGGAATCGAGCAAATCCGCGAAATTATCCGGATTACCGGCATAAGTCAATTTGTCATAAATGACGATGCGATAATTGGGATATTTGCGCAGCATGTGGCGGGCGAAGTTGCTGCCGATAAAACCCGCCCCTCCAGTGACCAGCAGTGCTTTCAAGTTGATGTCCTCCAGGCCCGTGAAAAGTGGTGCCCACCGAATAGCATATTGAACGAACGAATTGGTGTTACTGACTTGGCACTAACCCGACTATACGGCCAAGCTTGCGAATGACTTTGCGTGGCTTGGCGTAGCGTCCCCAATAGTATTTGGCTTTGCGGTTCAGCGCGTTGATCGGTTTTCTCCGCATAGATTCCTGTAAGGCCCATTGCAGGAACTCGTGATCGTGACCCTTGATTTTCAGCTCGTTTGGGTTGCGGCTGTAGCTGTCGTGCGTCGTGATCAGCGAGAGCCCGTGCTCTTCGCAATAGTCGTAGAGATCGCTGCCCGGATGCGGTGTGTAGAACGCGGGGCTGTAATAATCTGGGTCGATCTCTTTGAGCATGGAGATGGTATCCATGATCTCTTCCTTCGTCTCGGTCGGAAGTCCGAGCATGTAGTTGGCCCAAACCGAGAGACCATGTTTCCTGGAAATCCGTGCCGCTTCGATGTTGATTGCCCGGGTCGTCCCCTTGCGGATGAACTTGAGCACGCGATCGTTGCCGCTCTCGAAGCCAATGAAATAACCCTTCAGTCCCGCCTTGACCATGAGGGCGACCATATCCTCGTGCTTCACGATGATATCGGCGCGGCCCTGGCAAAAGAAGGGCTGGGTGAAACCCTCCCGCATGTACGCGTGGCAGAAGTTGGTGACCCACTCGCGATCCTCAATCAGACAATCGTCATGGAACATAAAACTCTTGAACCCAAATTTGTCGCGGAACACGCGCAATTCTCCCATGACGTGCTCGACACTGCGCCGCCGTACCTTCTTGCCAAAGATGTAATCCTCGGCGGGTTTGCAGAAGGCACAGTTGTAGATGCAGCCTCGGCCTGCAATAACGGTGATAAACGGCGGTGGAAGCAGGTCCGTAAAGGACGCCTCCGGAGAGGCATTCTGGTATCCCCATTTGCGCCACTCGTTCAGGAACAGGTCGTGGTCCGAATAAGGCAGAGAATCCAGGTCGGGCATCTCGCCGACGATGACACGCTGTTCCGGTAACTCTCCCTGCTCGATCGCTGTGAGCAGCTTCGGGAAAGAGATCTCCCCTTCTTTGATGACCAGATAGTCGACGCTGGGATTCTCCAGGACCTCGTGTGGCGCGATCGTCGGATGCGGGCCTCCAACCACCACAACGATGGAAGGATCCACTTCTTTGATCACCTTGACACTTTCCATCACGGGATTGAAATCCACGCTCATCATCGTCAGTCCGCAGACCCGTGGCCGCCGTTTGAGCAGCTCTTCGCGGAAGTGGTCCCAACTCTTCAGTGCGCGCAGGTCAATCAGATCGACATCGAACCCCTTTTCTTTGGTTACTGCGGAGAGGATGGCCAATCCGTGGCTGATCCAGCCGGAATCCATTCCCTGCCCGATACTATCAAACCCTTTGCCGGCGATGCCGGCGTAGATCAACGAAACATTCATATTTCTGTCAAGATTCCTTTGCTTGCCAATAACCCGCTTCGGCGCAGCGACTTGGGTCACGCCCTGTCTGTATAAGGGCGTCACAATCCGCACCGCTCGGTAAGAAGGGCGCGGCACTGCTCAGCGGATTGGGCGTCGAGATTGTCAGATGATGCCTACCTTGCTGTTGTCCCCGAGTGTGAACTTGTGAGCCTTGGGTTTCAATGGTGAGTGAGCGATGACCACATTGCGTCCGATCAAACTATCCTCGATACGCTCGGAAATGGACTGGATCCGGCTGTTCTCGAGCACGATACTATGTTCAACTTCGCTGTTCTCGATGACTACATCGTGGTAGATTGATGTGAACGGCCCCACGTAAGAATTTACGATCCGCGTGTTTTCTCCGATGATCGCTGGGCCGCGGATGACGCTGTTGATGATCTCCGCACCGCTTTCGATAATGACCAGGCCATTGAGGGTGGAATCGCGGTCGACCCAACCGTCCACACGCGGTTCCAACTCTTGCAGTACCATGCTGTTTGCATCGAGCATGTCGCCGGGCGCTCCTGTGTCGATCCACCAGCCGTCGTGGACGTACGCGTGGACGGTGTACTGCTGATCCACTAAATACTGAATGGCATCGGTAATTTCCAGTTCGCCTCGCCATGAAGGCGCGATGGCGTTCACCGCCTCGAAGACATGTGCATCGAACATGTATATTCCGACCAGTGCGAGATCACTCTTAGGCTCGCGAGGTTTCTCAACCAATCGCCGAATGCTCCCGTCTGGGTTGAGTTCAGCCACGCCATATTGCTCCGGTCGTTCGACCTGCTTCAGGACAATCTGGCAATTGTAGTTGCTGTTCTCGAACTGTGCGATCAACGCGGAGATGCCTCCCTGAATCACGTTGTCTCCGAGGAACATGACGAACCGCTCGTCCCCGAGAAAATCCTGCGAGATCTTGACAGCGTGAGCCAGCCCCAACGGGGCGTCTTGCGGAATGTACTCCACGTGGATGCCCCAACGCGTACCATCCCCGACGGCCCTTTTGACTTCGTCGGCTGTGTCCCCCACGACGATGCCGATTTCTGAGATGCCTGCCTCCACGATCGCTTCGATGACCCGAAAGAGCACGGGTTTATTCGCCACGGGGACCAATTGCTTGGCACTCGTGTAGGTTATCGGATAAAGACGTGTTCCCTTCCCACCACTCAGAATCAGACCTTTCATAGGTATTTACCTCGCTTGCGATGATAAACTGCTCAACGCCAAAACACCCAGTTTTGTCTATCCGGTTTCCTCAAAAATGACATGCAGATCGCTCAGCGGAAGAACCAACGGCGGTGTTTGGGTTCGTACCGCAGCGGTTGTTCCGGTTCAATTTCACGATCGTCGAGGACGGCCTGCGGGTTGCCGGCAACCAGAGCCTGGGCTGCTTCCATGCCGATCATCTCGACTGCGGCTTCCAGAGCGGCGGACAGGTTGGGCGTGCGGTATGTATTGTCGTGCGCGTCCGAAGCCAAGAAATGTACCCAGCCGTGTGCAAGCATGATCTGGGAGGTCTGCAGGCTTCTGGATCCGAACCGTCCGGTCAGACTACCT
>CAZPTF010000009.1:0-23541 GCA_964589015.1 uncultured Anaerolineae bacterium | reverse complement strand
TTGGGTCAAAGCTCCGAGCTCGATCAGCTTTCTCAACGCGTCCGGATCTTGCTGGAAATAATCGAGTCTTTCCGGGTGGGCGATGATCGGAACCAAACCTCGAACCTGGCGCAACGTGACGATAACCTGCTCCGTATTGAGCGGGTAGCTGACAAAAGGCAATTCCAGCAAAAGGTAATGGCTGTCATTCAACGGGAATGCTTTCCCCGCATCGATATCCTGCACGATTTCGGGGCTCAGGTGAACCTCAATCCCGGGCAGCACCTTCACCTGGCTGTGTTGCCTTCTGCTTTCGCGTTGCAGGTCGCTGACCGCCTTCTCGATCTCTGCCTTGCCGTAGTTCTTCCCGACGAGAAATGCCGAATGAGGAGTAGCAAAAATCGCTCCAATTCCATCCGTTTCGGCCAGGTTCACCATTTCGATGGATTCGGCCAGTGAAGTCGCTCCATCGTCGAATCCCGGCAGGACATGAGTGTGTATGTCTATCATGGCAACGGTCGCGCTGCTGGTGGCTTCAGTGAAGGGGTTCGTGTTTTCACCCTCTCCGCGCATGTTGGGAAAAGTCATGGGTTTCCTGTGCAGTCCGGGTGCATCTCACTCCAGCGAATAGTAGCCTCGCAAGTTGCTGTCGGCCCGAATGTTGTTCAGAACCACTCCGACCAACCTGGCGTTCACCTTTTCCATCAAGGCCTTGGCCTTCTGGGCGTGATCGCGCTTCGTGTGCCCTGCACTGAATACGAGAAGAACACCGTCGACCTTCGATGCCAATACTGCTGCATCGGTAACAAGCATGCTGGGTGGCGTGTCAAACAGCACGAGGTCGGCCTCATCCTTCAATCTGCCGATGATTTCTTCCATCCGTTTTGACCCGAGCAGCTCGGAAGGGTTGGGTGGTAAAGGTCCGCTGGGGAGCAACCACAGCCCCGGTACCTGCGTTTCCTGCAGGGGAGGATTGGAGCGGAGTGCGTCATCACGAATCATGTTAGTCAGACCGAGCTCGTTGCTCATACCGAACAATTGGTGCAGGACAGGCCGCCGGAGATCGCAATCGACGAGATAGACCTTCTTTTCGGTTTGTGCAGTCGTGATGGCCAAATTCGCCAGGGTCGTCGACTTACCCTCACCGGGGCCGGCGGACGTGACCACCAACGTCCGCACCGGATTATCCAGGCTGAAGAATTCCAGGTTTGTGCGCAAGGTACGGAATGCCTCTGCCACCGAAGAACGAGGGTCTGTCAGTGTGACCAGACCACCTTCTGCTTGAGCTATCATCTAAAATCCTCCTCCATTTCGTAGGAGTATCATTGGAATGTCCTGAACCAATCGGAGACGATCAGTAGCGCTGTTTGCCGCTTCGCAGATCTTCTGCGAAAGGCGGAATCGTTCCCAATACGGCAACTCCAACGTGTCTCTCGACATCTTGCGTGCTGCGAATGGTGTCTGATTCCATCCATTCCAGAACGAAAACGATCAAACCGCCCACCAGCAACCCAATTATCGCGGCTGCCATGACGTTGATCTGGGTTTTGGGCTTGTGCAGGGATACGGTGGGCACATCCAAAATCGCCGCGCCTACCCGATCTTCTTTGGGAAGGTCCAGATTCTCCGCCGTTCGCCACTCGACGAAATGGTTGGCCCACGTCCACGCGATGTCCTGTGCCACCTTGGGATCTTCGTGATCGATGTTGATTTCGATAGTCAGATTGGACTCATCCGAACTGGTACGTGTGATACTCAGCAGATAGCCGGTCGGTACGTCCAATTCGAGCTGATCGATCACTCTTTGCGCCCACGTGTGCGTGGTCATGTTCACTGTGTAGTTACGGAGCAGTGTCTTGGCGGTCTGTGCCAATCCCCAGTCCGGACGTGCCGGGTTGATACTGATTTGGATGCTCGCCCGGTATACCGGGGTCTGCATCTTGCTGAAACCAAAGGCGCTGATCATCGCGATCACGACAACCAGGACAATGATCCAACCACGTTTCCATAACAGAGACAAGTATCGGTGTAGCTCCACCCTGACCGAACCTCCGTCCTTTACATGAATAGGATGAACCCAGAATATGTAAGTCCCGGCTCCATCCACAAGTGGTAAATTCTACCACAGCCACAGGGATAACACAAAACGCTACGGGATCTTCCGTGACGTGGCGAAAGGCCATAGCTTGCGTTTGAGTGGGGGAATCGTACCGAGCACCGAAAGTCCCAACTGCTCCAATTCCCGAGTGTCACGCACTGTATCATCCAGATAGTCGATCAGAAAAGCCAGAAAGATGCCAGCGACCAGGGCCAGGATCATGCGGATTGGAAGGTCCAGCCGCTGACGCAAACTTTCCGGGATTTGCGTAACCACGGGAGGATCGATCACGTGAATCTGAGCCTGTGCCTCGCCCAATTGGCTGAAGAATTGCGAACCATCCTCCCGCAACGTTTCTGCGGCGGCCATCGCAATCTTCTCCAGTTGCGTGCTATCTCCCCACGAGATGTGCATGGTCAAAATGCGGTGTTGTTTTTCTGCTACGGTCGTTCCCAGAATCGTCCCTGGTGGGACGTGAACCGGCTCGTTTTCCCGTGCAAGACGGGCGGTCACGGCATCTGCAAACGCGGCGCTCTTCACCACCTCTGAGAAATCGTCTGCCAGATATTCCGAAGCAAGCCACGCGTAGTAGCCGTCGTAGGTGAAATAGTCACCACGAAGCGGTTCAGGGGGCACACCGACAATGAACCGCAAGCTCGTTTGGTAGGCGGGTACACTCGGTGCACGCAGGAATAGTGAGACTGCGATGACGACCAGAATCAGGCTGATGACAACCCACATCCGACGCCAGAGAATGTCCCAATAGGCACGCAATTCCATAGATAGGTTACCTTTCTGTCTCGTCTGCCAGATCGCCAGCGCGGAATAAGCGCATTGTCTGGTGCATATCGCCTTGATGGCGCTGCCATTTGTCTTCGATGAATGCCATCAACCGTTCCTTGAACACCGGCACGTCGAACTGAGCCGCTTTTTGTGCGATCTGCTGTGGGTCATAGATTGAATCATCGAAACGACGTATCGTGTTGGCCAGTGCCTCCGCGGTGTGGGGGTAGAAGAATGCACCGGATATTCCCTCCTCGACCGTATCCAGCGCGCCGCCTCCGGCATAGGCGATGACCGGGCGCCCGGCTGCCAACGCTTCGACGGGGGCGATTCCGAAGTCTTCGAGTCCGGGGAAAACAAATGCCCGGCAACGCCGCAGATGTTGCTGGACTTCAGCCGTCGGAAGGTGTCCTAGAAAGGTGATATTTGGACGCGCCAGCGCTTCGAGTTTGCTGCGGTCCCGCCCATCGCCAATGATTACCAGAGGCAATGCCAGCTCATTGAACGCCTGTACTGCCAGGTCGATGCGCTTGTACGGGATTAACCGTGACACAACCAGGAAATAATTGTCGTGATCGGCGGATGGCTCCAGATGACTGGTGTTCACTGGCGGATGGATGACCGCAGAATCACGCCGGTAGTATTTCGCCACGCGGCGTTTGACCGCTTGCGATATGGCTATGAAATGATCGACCCGCTCGGCCGCCAACCGGTCCCACAACCGCAAATAGTTGACAAAAGGCACGAGCGGAAGCTGGGCCAGCTTCACTACACCTTCTCGCTCCAGGTAAGCACGATAGTTCCAGAGATACCGCGTTGGGGTGAGACAATAACAGATGTGCAGTGTTTCCGGCGATGTGACTATACCGTGGCAAAATCCGCTCTTGTTGCTGAGAACGAGATCGTAATCATCGAAGTTAAATGTTTCAAACGCGAGAGGGTAGAGTGGCAAAAATGGTTGGTGGTACCGTTTCACGAACGGTAATTTGTCCATGAATGAGCAGCGGATATCCCAAGAGCGATATTCTTCTGGCATTTGTTCAGGCCAGTACATCGATGTGTAGATGGGAGCGTCTGGGAACAATTCTTTCAGAACAACGAGCACTCCCTCGGCGCCGCCTATTTGGTTGAGCCAGTCATGGACAATGGCAACCTTCAAGAGTCCCCCTCTACGTACTGACCTGTAAGAATCTTTATTAGAACTTGGCACAGCTCGAGTTCGCTGGGTGTGAGTATACCATAGCCCCCCGAATTTGCCAATCCTTGACGGATTGGCCCCAATGTGGTATACTTTGTGAGAAAAAACACGGATAGATTGGCTGCAAGACAGGCTAGGAGGATACACATGTCGAAGAATGTAGGTATTCCCAGACCAAGTTTGAGCCGTTTGCCCTTATATTATCGGCATTTGAGAGAACTGGCTGAACAGAATGTTGGCATTACTTCTTCTGAGGATCTGGGAGCTGCGGTCAACGTGCCTGCGGCGCAAGTACGCAAAGATTTGACCTTCCTGGGTGAATTGGGGCGACCCGGAGTGGGTTACGAAGTTCTGTCCCTGGCAGCACACCTGGAAGAGGCGCTGGGAATCGTTAACGACAAAGAGGCGGTTTTGGTAGGGGCTGGACGCTTGGGAGCCGCTCTGGCCGGATATGACGGCTTTCGCAAATACGGGTTGGACATCGTCGCGTTGTTCGATATCGATCCGGATAAGGAAGAGCAGAAAATCGGTGATAAGCAGGTCTTTCCGCTCTCGAGACTGGGCGATCTCGTTCGACGACTGAATATCCAATTGGGAATTATCGCTGTACCGGCATCAGCGGCTCAGGAAGTCGCCGATCTCATGGTGAAGGCAGGGATTACCGCGATCTGGAACTTTGCGCCCGTTCATCTGAAGCTGTCTGAGCAGATCTGGGTTGAGAACGAAGACCTGGCGGCTCGCCTGGCAACACTCTCCTATCACATCACGCAACAGAAGATTGCGACAAAGTTCGACGCGGGGAAACCGCCCAGGCGTGAGAGTTCCGCAAGCTGATTGGCAATTGGTCGGAAAGTGCGGTATACTTTCACGAGCACTTTCATTCTGGGAGTAGCCTCATGAACGCAATCGTAATCGATCCGATTCCTTTCGCGATCGATCTGGACGATCTGAAGAAGAAGCTGCACATCAGCTCTGGCAGTTCTCTGGAACGTGACCTGGAAGACCTCGCCCGAGAAGCCGCTGCGTTGGCTAAACCCAAAGCGCTCTACAAGGTTGCATACATCGATTCCAGACAGGAGGAGTACGTCGTCGTGGCTGGTATCCGGCTGACCAGCCGGGTGTTGCGCGTCAACCTGGATACTGTCACCAGGATATTCCCTTATGTGGTGACATGCGGCAGCGAAATGGAGTCTTGGGCTGCAGCGGTAGGCGACATGCTGTACAGTTATTGGGCGGACACGATCAAAGAAGTGGCGCTGCGTCAGGCTGGCGCGGCGCTATTAGCACACTTGCGTGAGACCTATCGGTTGGGGAAGACATCTGCGATGAGTCCCGGTTCGCTGCAAGATTGGCCGATACAGCAGCAACGGCCGCTGTTCCAGCTGCTCGGCAATGTGGAGGAAGCCATTGGTGTCCGCTTGACCGACAGCTTGCTGATGATTCCCAACAAAACCGTCTCGGGCATCCGCTTCCCAGTGGAGGGAAGTTTCGAGAGCTGTCAATTGTGCCCGCGTGAGTCGTGCCCAAACAGGAGAGCGGTCTACGAGCCCGATCTGTACGAAGAGAAATACGTTCATGGAGTTCATTGATGTGAAGCTGGGAGCGCACGAAAGGGAGGACGAAAGTTGACTCGCGAAGAAGTACGCTTGACCGCGATGGCTTCGGCGGCTGGCTGAGCGGCCAAAATGGGTCCGGAGGCCCTGGCGCAGGTTCTGCGTCCACTACAGGGGTTATTCCCTGCTTCCCAATATCCTGAGCTACTGGTCGGGTTGGAAATCAGCGATGACGCGGCCGTTTACCGGCTCACCGCTGACGTAGCGATCATTCTGACCCTCGATTTCTTCACGCCCGTGGTGGATGATCCGTACGACTACGGGGCTGTGGCGGCGGCCAATGCGCTGAGTGACGTGTATGCTATGGGGGGGCAGGTCGCGGTGGCCCTCAACATCTGCGGCTTTCCCTCCGATCTGCCGTCAGAAATCGTGACCGAGATTCTGCGTGGCGGCGCTGAGAAGGTACGCGAGGCCGGTGGTGTGCTCGCCGGAGGCCACACCATTGCTGACAACGAGCCCAAATACGGCCTGGCGGTCATGGGCTTGGTTCACCCTGACAAGATCCTCACCAAGGGAGGAGCGCGTCCCGGCGATTTGTTGGTGCTGACCAAACCGCTGGGTGTGGGTATTATTACCACTGCGCTCAAGTCCGGTGTGGCGGACACCGGGCACGTCGGCCCTGCCGTCGCGAGCATGAAAAAGCTCAATCGACGTGCAGCCCAGCTCTTTCAGGAGATTGGCGTGCACGCCTGCACCGATATCACCGGGTTCGCTCTGCTGGGGCACGGCCATGAAATGGCGGAACGAAGCGGTGCCCGTTTCATTTTCCAGTTGGACCGTATCCCGTTCCTGGACGGCGCGAAGCAATATGCGGAAGACTGGCTTTTCCCCGGAGGCACCTGTCGCAACCAGCAAGCCTATGGGAGATGGGTGCACTTTGCACCGGCGATTCCCGAGGAGCTGCAGCAGTTGCTGTTCACTCCGGAAACATCGGGGGGGTTGCTGGCGGCAGTGGTACCGGACAAGGTCGACTTTCTCGTAGACCTTTTTGGTGGCGAGGAAGATGTCTGGGTCATTGGTGAAGTCGCAGACGGGGAAGGGATCGAAGTCGCATAAGGTTGGGGTGGGTTGAGTCTCGTGTGCTGGCTGGTCGTCCAACACCGCTCGCTATTTCTGTGAGGCGCCGGGGTTAGTCTGCGGTTGCAGGAAGGAGAGTCTGGCTGACAGGTTTTGCGGGAAAGGTGATTCTGAATGTGGTCCCGTGATTGACCTCCATCTCCACTGTTCCCTCGAGTTGTCGGGTCAACAACGAAACCAATTGCAATCCCAACGTTTTGGAATGGTGCCAATCGACACCTTCGGGAAACCCGATGCCGTTATCACTGACGAGAATGACGATCTCGTCATTTTCGCTGCACATCTCGACGTCAATGCGTGGTGAAGACAGGTCGTCGTCGCTCGGGAAGGCGTATTTCAGAGCATTGGAGACCAGCTCGTTGATCAGCAGTCCGCATGGGACAGCCGTGCTGATATCCAGGTAGATGTCTGCAGCCCGAACGTTCATCATGATGGGAGTGCGCCCGATGCGATAAGCGCCCGACAATCGCTTGGTCAAATCCCTGATGTACTGCGCAAAATCGATTTCGCCCAGGTTCTCGGATTGGTAGAGACGTTCATGGATGAGGGCCATCGACCTGACGCGGCTCTGGCTCTCTCTAAACATTTCCAGGATTTTGGGGTCGTCGATGTGCTCTGACTGCAAGAAGAGCAGACTGTTGACGATCTGCAGATTGTTTTTCACACGGTGGTGAACCTCTTTGAGCAGGCACTCCTTTTCGCGAAGTGCGGTCTGTACGGCGTGTTCGGCCTGCACGCGGTCGGTGATGTCCCGAGTGATGCCGCAGATGCCGATCAGATTGCCATCCCCATCGCGTAACGGCACCTTGCTGGTGCTCAATGTACGCTCTTTTCCTTTGAGTGTAATGGGCGATTCGTCGACCACGGTTCCACCAGCAAGCACACACCGATCGATTTCTATAATGCGTGCCGCCACCTCACCTCCAAAGAGATCGGTATCGGTTTTTCCCACAATTTCATCGGGAGACAACCCAAAGAGGTCGGCCATCGCTCGATTGGCTTGAACGTAGACCATGTTGGTATCTTTCACAAAGATGGAGTCCTTTGCGCTGTTGACGATTGCCGTCATGCGGCTCTCAGATGCCTGAAGAGCGTCTTCTATCAACTTACGTTCGGTGATGTCGGTGTTGGCAAATACCACTTCTTGCACTTTGCCGAAAGGATCATACAGAGGATAGATACGTGACACTGCGAAGCGCTTCGTTCCATCCCTGCAGCGGAAGGCAATTTCGGTATCACCGAGTGCGCGGCCATCGATCACTTCAGCGAGTATTTGATCGATCAACGGGCTGTGTTCCGCTTCGAATAGTACCCCCCGGTAATCCCGCCCGATGATGTCTTGCCCATACTGGAAAATTCGCTCGCACGCACCATTCCAGGTTCTGATTCTTCTTTTTCCATCGACGGTGAAGATCGGGCTGGGAGAATTCTCCAGGGCTTGCCGATAGCGTCTCTCGCTCTCTAACAATGCCTCTTCCATAGCCTTGTGTTCTGAGATGTCAGTGACGAAAATGGCGAGGCGATCAACCTGTCCCCACTGGGCGAACACCGGATGGATGCAATTGTCGAACGTTCTCTCGCGGACTGTCATTTCAAATCGGATCAGTCTACCCAATTGAGCTGACTCGTCTGCTGCAGCACGGTACCTGCCGCTGACTTCGGGCGGCAATATGTCGAAGATACACTGGCCGACCAGCGTACTCTCATCCCATCCCAACCACTGCGTGGTCCGCGCATTGTGAATGAGGATTGCGCCATTCGTACCGATCAGCAAGGCTGCGCTGGGATTCGCATTCATCAGTGCCTGAATGGTTTCTTCTCTGTTTCGCAACGCCGTTGCAGCCTGCTCGCGGATGGCAAGTTCCCGCAGAATGCCCTCTTGTCGCCGTGCGTTCCCCAGAGCCAGAGCGGCCTGGTCCGCGAACAGTCGCGCAATGCGTATCTCATCTTCACTGAACGGGCCGGCTACGCTCAAATCGGAGAGATTGAGGACCCCAATGACCTCATTGCCGGGCTTGAGGGGGACAGCAAGGACACGCCGGAACGGCGTGCCGTGAAAAACCGCTGACCTGTTTGCCCACACGCTGTAATCTTCGACTGCCATCAACTCCCCAGTCTGAGCGACACGGCCGGACAAGCCCTCGCCAAATTGGAGTTTGATCCCTACAAAATGACCGCCCGGATTGTGCATCACCACGAGTTCCAGGTGCTTTGTTTCATGGTCTACCGTATATAGCCCACCGGTACTGGTCCCTACCACAGCGGCAGCCTGACGAACGATGGCTTGCAGCAGGGCTTGCATATCCTGCTCTGCGTTCATTTCGAGCGAGATCGCATGCAGTGCGATCATCTCATTTTCTCGTGCACGGAGCCTTGCCACTTCCTGGCGTAGGGCACGAAGCTCCGTCAGCAACGTCTCTCTCAATCCGAGCTCATCGTCCATCCCGAAATCTCCTGGAGAGATAGCCGTGGTTCACAAAAATCTGAGTCCCGCTCCGTGTTTGCACTATCCAATTATAGAATATGAGATGCTCTACTACAAATTTACGTTTGGCGGCGTTTCAGGACAAGCAGGCCCACGGTGCATAGCAGTGCCACGACGGAGACCAGCTTACCCAGCTGGCCCCACGGCGTGTCGGTGTAGCGCAGGATGACATGATGTTCCCCGGCGGGTACATCCAGTGTGAGCAATGCATGTGGGCCATCCGGGCGGATGGGCACAGGCTGGCCGTCGATCAGCGCCTGCCAGGCGGGGAAATAGTAGACGTAGCATTGTAGCGTCGCAGCTGTGGTACTGCTCACCACGACTTCGATGGAGGAACCGCTGGACCGCAAGGTTCGAACTTCACCGTTTCCAGTAAGAAGCCGGGCGCGCGTGAGCGGTTCATCATCGAGGTATTCCTGGACCAGCGGAGAATCGTGGGGTTGTTCCTGAACCCATGCGGTCATGCCTACGCGGTCCGGCGGATAATAGGTCTCGAAATCGATAATCGCCTTTTCGGTTTCGCTCCGCGGGTCGGGCGGCGAAAATTGAGGTAACACGTAGCTCTGGCTGGCGAGGATGACCAGCAGGCACATCACCACCACTGCGGGGTCGAAATTGGCCCAGCGCTTGGTCTCTTCGCGCTTGTCCTCCGCGAGACCGGCGACCAGGGCTGCTGACGTCACCGCTAGCGTGAAAGCCGTCAGGATCAGCAACCGCCAGGGAAATTGCACCAGACTGACCACAGGCACTGCCTGCCAGATTGGCATGGAGAGCGGCAGCATCAGCAGTACCAACCCCCAGGTGGTGATGAAGAAAAAGTTCCATTGTCCGCGTCTCGTACGTGGCCGCCAGGCACAGCTCAGCAACGTCAGGGCTATCGCAACGACACCCAATTGTAGCGACATGTCATCGTTGATGCCCTCGCCCGCGTACCCGTACCCCCAGAACGGGGAGAGAAGCTGCCCCGGATAAGAGAAGTGCTTGAGATAATTGAAGCTGCCCTGTGTCCACTGTTCCTGAGCGATGAATCCCCGTTCCAGCATGGCCGGGAACAGCAGCACCGCACTGAGTGCAACGGCCAGCACGGCAGCCCCCAGCCCTGCCAGGAGCCTATGCCCCCATGAGAACAACGGCGCGCCCGCTACACCATCGGTCCCTCGTTTTTTCAGGAGCAGGTACAGGCAATAGGCGATCAGTACGGGTGTGACCATCATGAAGGTGGCATTGTGGGTCATGATCAGGCCGGCATACGCCAGGGCGGCCAGACCGATTCGCCGTAGGTTCGGCTTGTCCAGCAAATCAAAAAAAGCCCAAAAGACCAATGGGAGAAAAACGAAAGCGGCAAACTCTGCAAAAGCACCACGCACATAGATGTCCAGAAGGTGGTAGGGGATATAGACATATATTGTGGCCGCGAGCAGTCCAGCCCCCCGTCCGAACAGACGGCGTACGAAGCCGTACATCGCGAACCCGGACAAAATGGTAGCCAACAGGTAGGTCAGCTTGACTGCGTCCGTCAAGCCCGCTCCGAGCAGGTGGAAGACCTCGGCCACATAGTAGACGACTGGGGAGTAATACGAGAACAACGGATACCCGTAGCCAATCGCAAAGTCTATTCCCCAACGCGGATAGAGACTGCCGTCCTGGAATGCCTTGTCGAACTCGAGGAGGTAGAATACGCTGTGCCGCGCATCGTGCGCTTGCAGGAAGTAGCCTGGCGCAAGGAGAGCGCCCCAGGCAAATGCCGACAAGGCCACCACGAGCAGCAAATCGAAACCCGTCGTACGGATGAAATTGCCCGTATCTTTACCGCTGAGCGCCATAACGTCGCCTCACAATCCAGCGTCCCAGCACAAACAGCCCGGCTATCAGCAGACTGAGGCCGGACAACACCTTTCCCACTACACGCACCGGAGTGTCCTCGAAACGCACCAACACGTGACGCCGCTCGCCGGCTACCTGCACGCTGATCTTGCCCAGCTTGCCGTATGGCTCGATGGGTATTTCTTGCACGATCGAGTATCCCGTGTCATTCTTCCGCATCAGATAAGCATGCCAGCCGGGGTAATAGAAAATATCGAACACCAGGCGTGCCGGTTCGATGAAGGGCTTGAACCTCACTAACTCGTAATTGGTGCCTACCTCTATGGGCACTGCGTTCAACGTCTCTTCGGAGATCGTGAAGTCGATCTTCGATGCAACTTCCTTGCCGGCGATGTAGTGATCGGCGATGGCTGACCATTCCGGAATCTCCTGTACCCATGCCGTCGATCCGGTCATCTCGCCTGCACTCTGCTGGAAACGCATCAAGCCTGCCAGGCTTACCGGTCCCTCTGCCGGTTCGACAATCTGCGCTTGCAGGTAGGGATAACTGCCGATCAGGATGAGCAGGACGATGATGACCAGACCCAAACTGGGCCGTTCTCTGTTGGCAGTCTCTCGCTGAGCTGCGACGACCGCGCCGGCCAGGAAGGCCAACGCGACGATGACCAGCACCAACAGTCTCCAGGGGAATTGGGCGAAACTCACCAGGCGCAGCGTGTCCCAGATGGGAATGGACGGGGCCAACATCAGGAAGATGGTCGCGAGCGTCACGACCAGAAACAGTCCCGTCAGCCAGCGCACGGTTGCGGAAGCAATTCGCCGCCATAGGAATAGCGCTAGGATCGCCAAACTGACCGGCACAACCCCCAACTGGAACGGTGTCGCGTCGTGTGGGCCTGGCTGGCTCGTGCCGAATCCCCACTGTGGTGAAAACAACTGGAAGAAATTGATAAAATGTTCGCGATAATCGTAATAACCGCCAGCCCATTGATCGATCCGCACGTACTTGTATTCGGCGATCATGGGCAGCCAGAAGATCGCGCTGAGGCCGATGCCCAGCAACAGGCCCAATGCCGGTACGACGGCGATGTGGATCAAGTTCCCCAGCAGCGGAAGCCAAGACTGACGAGACAGGCCGTCCAAGGGCTGATCGCGTAGCACCCGAACGACGATCAGCAGTGCGCTATAGGCGATCAATAAGGGTATGGACAGCATCGTCAACAGCTGGGTAGACATCATCATGGCAGCGAAGGCGAAACCGGTGCCAATCACCGCGCTGAGCCGGGGCGCGTGAATCGTCTCGTAAATGCCCCAGAGGACCAACGGGAGAAAGATCAGGCCAAATGTCTCTGAAAGTGCGGCTCGCACATACACGTCTGCCAAATGATAGGGGACATAAACGTACATCAATCCGGCGACGAGCGCCGCCTGCGAACCCATCAACCGCCGGACGAACAGGAACATGGATACTCCGGAGAGAACCAACGCCAGAGCGAACACGATCTTGGTCGAGTCCACGAAATCGAAACCGATCAGGTGAAAAAATTCCCCGGCATAGAATGCCAGCGGCCCGTAGATATTGAAGAACGGATAGCCATATCCGAATGTGAAATCAGGTGCCCAACGCGGATACCATACGCCATCCTGGATGGCGCGGTTGAACTCGAACAGAAAATACACCGAGTGACGCGCATCGTGCGCTCCCCAGAAGTAGCCGGGCTGCATCAACGGGCTGGCGGCGAATACCGATAGCAGCACGACCAGCCACAGATAGATATCCCTGACTCCAGTAGCTAACCAACACCTGGGATGCGCGCTGCCAACCGGCTTGACCTGAGGGATTAACTCACTCACTATGCACCATCAGTTTCGTCTCTCCGTTGGACAGCGGCAGCCGTGCGCCTGTGTCCGGGTCGTACATGCCGATTTCCAATCCATAGCCTTCCTTGGGACCAGCGATGTCGATGCTGAATTCGTAACGGTCGGGGACGATCTCGCCCTCTCCCCAGTGCGATGTCGGATCCACGCCGGCTAAAGGTTCGGTGTCCCGTTGTCCCCAGATCTGACCGCTTGCATCCACAACATGAATGAATACCTTGTAATCCTTTTCCGGAGGACGCAGCGCCTGCCACAGGACATTCGCCCGTACCGTTGCCCCGTGTCGCAGTGGCCCTTCGATTTGGAGGTCCAGCAAAGCGATCTGGTTGTCACCCAGAATTGCCAGGGGAGCTTCGCGAGGCGGCATAGAATAGACATGAGGGACCTTGCCTTCGGGAGTGAAGTCGATATCGAAGTCCCAGAACCTGGGTGTGAGGTAGTTGTAACTCGCGAGAATCACAAACGTCACCAGTCCGGTGCGGACCAGCACGCCTTGCAACCGTTCATCCAGCGCTATAACCGCTCCACCCACCACGGCCAAGGCGAGTCCGAGGAACCCCAGCATTTGCCAGGGATATGTCAGCAGTCGTTCCCACGCAGTGAGTTGCCAAACAAAACGTAGTGGTGACAGCATCAGTAAGAATGCGCCACTGGCTACCAAAAGCCAGTACCATAGCGCTTTCCGTGTCTGCGTGGTGGCCTGTCCAGCGGTGGGTGGCTGTGGCGTCGGTCGATCGGCTGGCCTCGGAACCACGAGCAATGCGGTTGCCAACAGGCCAAGCCCAAGCGACGCCAAACCAATCTGCAACGGAATCGCGTTCAACCAGCCGGTAACCTGTCCTTCGACATTCCACGCCGGGGAGAGGAATTGGAACAAATACGGGAAATGCGTGTCGAAAACATCCGGTGGAACGGAACGACTTCCCCACACGTGCGCGATGCCTGCGACTGCGAGCAGCACTCCGCCGGTGAGCATTGGCCCGAGGCGACCATCCGGATAACCACGGGACCAGACGTAACCGGCCAAAACCGGCAACCACAGCAACGCCAGTCCGAAGTGGGCCATGCAGAGAAGGGCAAAAGACACCAGCAGGGCCAACAGCTGCGCCCAGCGCCGTGGTGTGGCATCCAGATGCTCGGCCAGCCACAGCGTCAACGGCAGCAATGCCAGTACCCAGGCGTCAGCCAGACTCCCGCGCACGTAGACGCTCATCAGATGGTAAGGCATATACGTATACAGGACCGCCGCCAGCAGGGCTGAATCGCGTCCCAACCAGCGTCGTACCCAGCGATACATTGCCCACACCCCAACGAGGAACGCCGTACCGAACGAAGCCATGACAGCCTGGGGAGCGGTCATGCCCAAGCGAACGAAGACCTCGGCGACCACGTAGGGCAGAGCCCCGCCGCTTCTGAACAGATCGAACGCGTGGCCGACCGTGGGCAACCAGCCCAATCCCAGAAGGCCCGCGTGTCGTTCCAGATCGTACAGGTTATAGATTGCGAGAAACCCACTGTGACTCCGAAAGAAACCGGGGTAGGTGAGAGGGGCAACCGCAAAAACAGTCAACAATAGCGCGATAAACTGCCCACCGTCCAGAGCAAAGAGGCGCCGGCGTAGTTTCGTGAGCACACCGCTGCTGGATAGTCGCCTGGGATATGGCTCATGTATTGATTCGGCCCGCTTTAGGCCAATACCGTCACTCAAAGGGAGATTGTGTCCTTTGCACAATGATATCCGCTTGCTGTCCATGTAACATTCGTTCCACCGGTCAGCCACGGAACCGATTATACCATAGCCGCTATACGTCGGCAAAACACCTGAGTCCGGACGAGTGTGGCCAGGTTTTTTGCGACAGGTGCAGCGCCTTTGACATGACCAATGCGCTGGAGAGCACGTCCACTGGGGCAGACTGGGCCAATCTCCGCACAGGCCATGCGGGGTCTGGTGGCCTGTTCACGTGGACCTCCGCGCAAACGGAACGCGTCCAAGATTGACACAGTCTTGACCGCCACGCAGATATTCGTGTGAACCTGGCAGATCACGCTGCAAACACGACCTGCCCATTGCTCGCTAGCCCCAAAATTTCCGGGTGCATCCGTCCAGACTATGCCGGAAGCGAGAACAAAACCGAAAACCCGGAAATTTGACAGCACGTGCGTAGTATATGATACTTCGATACGGCAGCAAAACGTACTCGCCTGTCATCGCTGCGGAACTCGCCCGTGGAAGATTCCTGAGGAGACACTTCATGCCGGATCACAGATCGGTGCGGATAGGGTTGCACGCTCGCAATGACTATGCCTTCGCCGAAGGGGACTATCTCGTTATCCGCGAGGCACGCATCGAAACGATCAAGATGCTGAGTTTCACGCAGAATTCCGTGTTCGAGCGGCTTCGGAATGAGAATTCGGATCTGGAGTTCATCGTCCGGCTTCATGACCAGCGAGTCGGAATGACTCATCCCAGTCCCGACGCTTTCGTACAGACCGCTTCGGCGCGCATCAACGAACTCAAGTCCTTTGCCATCAAATTCGAGATACTCAACGAGCCCAATCACAACGAGGGCTACGAAGGATGGGGGAGTTCTGATGCGGATGCCCAGTCGTTTCGCGATTGGTATCTGGAGGTGCTGAGCCAGCTCAGGTTGGCCTGTCCCTGGGCACAATTTGGCTTCCCCGGTCTGGCGCCCAACTGGCCTCATCGTGACATGGAATGGTTGGAGATTTGCAGAGAAGCGGTCCAGGCATCTGATTGGCTGGGGTGCCATGCCTACTGGCAGCAGGACAATCAACTGAAGAACGATTGGGGACTCCGTTTCAAGGCGTATCATGAGAGATTCCCGGATAAGGTCATCGAGATCACCGAATTCGGTAATAGCACGCCCAATCTGTCCGGGGACGTCATGGCTGCGCAGTATGCGATGTTCTATCAGGAGCTCTGCAAGTATCCCTACATCGGGTCTGCATGTGCATTCATTGCGTCGTCGCCGGATCCGCAATGGGATCATTTCGTGTGGCGGAAGGAATCCGACGAGTTTCGTCCGATGGTACGCACTACCGGCAATATCCCGCGTCCGCAGTTGGTTGCACCACAAGTGAGCGAACCCGTTTCTCCGTACAAAGTAGACTGGCTGGAGTACACGCCGCCCGCCGAAATCGCAGCAGGGCAATTGACGACAGCAGGCATCAGGCTGAGGAATGCCGGGAGTAAAGTGTGGGATTCCACTCGGGTGCACATTGGATATCATTGGTCCGCTCCCACTGGCGAACCCGTGCAGGCCGCTCAAGACATACGTACCCGGTTGCCAGCTGACATGGCACCTGGTGTGATCCTGACTCTGAATCAGATTCAACTATCAGCTCCGCCGTTCCCAGGTGATTTCACTCTCAAATGGGACTTGGTGGATGGTGATTCGACGTGGTTTTCGCTGAAAGGGTCCCCAACGTTCGATATTGCCGTAACCGTAAAGCCGTTGGCTTTCGGCGAGGGGCTGTATTGTGAGGAAACCCTGTGTACGATCTCCCAGCCATTTTTGGACCTTTACCGTAGGCTGGGAGTGGAAACCTGCGGATATCCTGTCACCGACGCGTTTCTGGAGCAAGGGATACAAACTCAATACTTCGAGAATGTCGCTATGGAACAACTCCCCGGCGGTGCGGTGCAATTGAAGCCTGTCGGACGTGCTGCGTATGAGGCACGGGCCAGAACCGCTGCTTTGGAGGAACGGCTCAATTACCTGGAGGCCGAAACGTCTCGTCTGCAAGATCTCGTGGACGCGCTCATGCCTGAGAACGGGGTGATCGTGGCACAAATCGAGGATATCAGCGCCAGTCTGCCGAAGCACCAGACCGAAACCTACGACACCCGAACGTTGAGCGAGATCAAGAACCTGGTCCTCCACCATACCGCAGTGTCTCCGGATGTGGGGCCACAAGCCATAGCGCGCTACCACGTGGACAAACAGGGCTGGCCCGGGATCGGCTATCATTACTTCATTACGGTGGATGGGACGATCTACCAGACCAACCAGCTCCAGACGATTTCGTATCACGTGCGCCATAACAATCCGGCGTCGGTAGGCATCGCTCTCGCCGGCAATTTGATGGAAGCCGGCCCGACACCGAAGCAATTGGAGAGTGCAAGCAGATTGTTAGTTTATCTCATTCAACGCTTGGGCTTGACCGCGGATAGTGTCAAGGGGCACAGAGATCTCGTCGCGACCGCATGCCCCGGAGATCAGTGGGAAGCGGGCCTTGTGTGGCGCGACGATCTTCTCCAGCGCATCACCGCAGCGCTCGGTGAGTCATAGAGAAAGGGGATCCAACCATCTCGTACGAAGTCAAACTGCCCGTATTCGAGGGTCCACTCGATCTCCTGTTACATTTGATCGAGCGTGAAGAACTGGATATCACGAAGGTGTCACTCGCACAGATCACCGATCAGTATCTGGAATACATTGGTCGTCTGGAAGAGACAAAGGTCGCAAACCTGGTCGATTTCCTGGTGGTTGCAAGCAAGCTGCTGCTGATCAAGTCGCGGCTGCTGTTACCTGCTTCTCCTTCGATTGTCGATGAAGAAGAGGAGGACATCGGAGAGGAATTGGTCCGCCAACTCGTCGAGTACAAGAAGTTCAAGGAGTTGGCCGCATACCTGTCGGACCGTGAGAAACAACATCTTCACGCGTACGTACGGGTCGGCACGCCTACCGTCGCAGGGAGCCAGAAAACTTTGAACATGAATGGCGTGTCCATCGACAGCCTGATTGAGGCAGTGCGGAGTGCTCTGGCGCTGGTACCTTCCGAACCGCCAGTATCCCAGGTCATTCCTCCCATCGTCGTCTCGCTCCATACCAAGATCAGCCAAATGCGGATGGCTCTCCAACAGCGCGGCGAGATGAGTTTTCAGGAGTTCGTCGCCAATCTGCGGAGCCGCATGGAAATCATCGTGTCTTTTCTGGCCATGCTGGAATTGATCAAAGGCGGCAGGCTATCGGTCCATCAGGAAAGACCGTTCGGCGAGATTGTCATGCGCTACCGGCCTGATGGGCAGAAAGCCAGCGAGGAAACGGTCCAGCCTGGGGAGGCGCTGGAATGATGCCGGGCATCGCGCTCGGAATCTCAGCAGCGCAGACATTCCGATCAGGCTAAGCACCATACCAAGCGTATCAATGACCACATCGGAGATGTTGCTTCCACGTCCTGCCACGAACGATTGGTGATACTCGTCCGAAGCAGCGTACGAAATGCAGATGGCGGCAATGATCCCAATATGCCATCGCCTCGCTCGCAGGCCGAGTGTGCCACTCGTTGCCCGCCACACCAACAAGGCCAGAATGCCATATTCAATCATGTGGCCTATCTTCTTGACTGGCCAGTCCAGCAAGTCGTTGGGACAATGCGGCATCTCAGCCTTGGTCCGTGTCGAAAAAAAGAAAATGACTGCCATCCACAAAACGACCGGAAGCCAACGGGATCCCCAACGTTTCCAAAAAACGCTCAACCATTCCATCGTCTCATCTACTCGCAAGAATGCCTATAGGGCGTCGTACAATTCCTCGACAGTTTGGGCCAGGTCGCGCCACAGGAAGTGCTTACCGATGCGGGTACGTGCGTTCTCACCCAACCGTGTTCGTAAGTTGCCGCTCTCAGCCAACCGTACCGCTGCGTTCACGAATGCCTGGTCGTCCCCCGGCGCGACGACGAGTCCGGAGATGCGGTCTTCCAGGTAGAACCGCACTTCGCCGACACCGTGGGCGGCGATCGGCAGTCCCGCCCCCATCATCTCGACCAATCGTAAGGGAGACTTGGCTCTCGTCAACAGGTTGTCTTCGCTGGCGTACAGGGCGAAATCGACCGCAGACCAATACAGGGGCAATCTGCCCGGCTCAACCCAGCCTTCCAGCCGGACGCAACCACCCTGGATCAATACCTCGAGCCGTTCTTGCAGCCGAGATAGCTCGTTCCGAAATCCGCGCCCGACGACCAATACCCGTAACGAGGGGATACGTTCTGTGATCCCGTGCAGTAACTCCGCCAGGTGATCGGCACCGATTTCCACGAAGCGCGTGTAGACGAGTGCGACCATGCTTCGCTTGTCCAGGTCGAGCTGGGACCTTGCCAGCTCGCGCGATATCGGCGTGGACAGCGTAATGAGCCCGTTCGGCACGTGTCGCACGGAATGTACGCCATGCGCCCACGCGAGACTCTGCAGCGTACTGCTGGCTACGGTCACGGCGTCGCAATGGGTCAAGCCCCAACGTTCCTGCCAGGCGAACAACCGTCGCGCCAGCATGTTGTAGCCTCCACGCTCGTTCCAGCCGCCTGCCCCTTCCCAATCGTCCGTATCCAGCACGAGACGCGCACCTATTATACCCAAGCGTTGCAGGTACCACAAGACAGACGCGACGCATCCTGCGTATCCTTTGGGTTTGAAAATGTGGATGACATGGGAGTGGGAGCGGAGGACGGCACGGAGCATCCGCCACACAATCGCGGCATGTGCTATGCCCGGTATGCGAACCGGCAACTCGACGTGCTCGACGAGGACTCCATCCTGCACGAACCGTCGCCCCGAATCCGCGGGGTGGTCCCAGGGAGGAATCAGGACTCGGACGTGGTGTCCGCGGCAAGCCAGGGCGTGCGCGAGGGGGAGTGCGCGTCCACTCGTGGTGTATTTGGGCGCCAATCCAAATGGGCAGACGAAGAGGATATCCACGACACACGCTCACGGGTTGGACTGCAGCAATCGACCGATTGCCACCAGCACTTGACCTACGTTGATGTCACGCATGCATGGGTGTGCGTCCAGCTCATTGGCGGTGTAATCCAGGCGGTTGCATGGTACGCACGGGCGATCCGATTTGATGACGAGGTGGCGGGAAGGATCGCCCCACGGCCCGAACATCGCCGGGTCGATGGGACCGAACAGGTGAACGGTGGGTGTCCCAACGGCGACTGCCAGGTGGAGTGGCCCACTGTCAACCCCGGCCACCAGGCGGCAGCGTGCCATCAGTGCGGCCAGCTGGCCGAGATTGGTCTGCCCTGCCAGGTCGATCACCGGAACGGACACCCGGCTGACCAGGTCCCGCACCAATTCGACCTCAGCGGGGCCGCCGGTGACAACGACCCGCAGCTCGTACGCCCGCACCAGGGTATCGACGATTGCGGCCCAGCCTTCGTTGTGCCAGAGCTTGACGGGTGCTCCCGTGCCTGGGTGTACGCAGGCGATCCGTTCTCCTTCCCGGATCCCGTTCTCTGCCAGCCGCGCCGCAAGCGCGGCGATATCAGCAGCTGCGGGCTGAAAGGACAGGCTCTGCGTATCCGGATCGACCGTGCAGCCAGTCAATGTTTCGACCAGTGCCAGGTTCTGCACGACTTCGTGACGACCTGGCAGGTAACGTACCGCATCTGTCAGAAAGGGTGTCACTTCGGGGAGTGCGTAACCAGCGCGCCGCGGTATGTCTGCCAGATGCGCGAGCCATGCTCCCCACCAGTGATCGAAGCGCAGCACAATGGACAGGTCGAATTCAAACGCTCTGATGCGTCGGGCTTCTTGCCACAAGAGCCAGTACGGCTCGAAGAGCCATCTCCTCGGCTTGCGCGAAAACCACGGAAAGGGGCAGGTGATGATCTCGTCCAGGTAAGGGATACCCTCCGCGACCGCTTGTGACCAGGGGCCGACACATAGGGTCAAACGCGCTGCGGGCCAGCTTTCGCGCAGATGGCGTAGCGCCGGAACGGTGAACAGCACGTCGCCCACATGATCCGGGCGGATCAGCACGATAGAGCGGGGCGGAACCGTCCGGTCCCATACCGTGTGAACCGGCGGGAACGCGCGTGCAACCAGCCTCAGGAGTTGCAGACGCAGCCGCTGCCGAGGCGAACCCCGGCCCCGCTGCACAGCACTAGCGAGGCACATAGACCTGTTCGAACAGCGGCACAATATTGGCCCAATCGTAACGCTCCTCGACAAACCGGCGCGCTTCTACGCCCAGCCGGGCACGTGCGGCATCGTCGTGCAACAGCTCGACGACTGTCGACGCGAATTGCTCGGGGCTATCGGCGATCAGCAGATGCCTCCCATGTTCCAGAGGGAAGCCCTCGCAGCCCAGCGACGTGGCTACCACCGCAGCGGACATCGCCAGCGATTCCATGATCTTCAACCGCGTGCCACCGCCAATCCGCAGCGGGACCACACACACATCGGCGCCAGCGATATAGGGACGGACGTCGTCCACATAGCCGGTCACCACCACGCCGGGTTCATTGCGTAACGCCAGCACACGCGGATGGGGCTTTTGCCCGACGATGTAGAAGCACGCATCCGGCACCTGGGCGCGTATGGACGGCAGAACCTCGTGCACGAACCACGTGACCCCGTCGATATTGGGGCGGAAATCCATCTTGCCGGTGAAGACCATGCTATGTGGGGGAATAGTGACGCGGGTATCCGTACCGGCAGTGCGCTGGTAGAACGCTGAGTCGACGCCATTCGGGATGACAGTGATCTCCAGCTCCGGCATAAGACGACGCAAAGCGGCCTGATCAGCCTCCGACGCGACAACTATACGGTCGTGCTTCAGGCAAGTCAACCGCTCGTAACGGGCGAGGCGGTGCCACTGTACCCATGAATACGCTGCGCCGATCCAGCGGCGTGGCCGGCGAACGTCCGTTTCAAAGGCGCGCCGCTGCAAAACATACTCAGCGTTGTGATCGTCGAAAACGAGCAACGGACGCCCGGAAGTTCTCGATGCGGACACACCCAGGCCATACTGGGCCATTTCGATCCCCTCAACCTGCACGACATCGGGTGCCTCACGCTTCAGAAAATCGTCGAGGTTTTCCTGGAATGCCACGGACGGCAGGCGCATGGCCATATCGGGCAGAGTAGATGTGAACAGCGTTCGCATGCGCTGTGACGTGGTACGGTGGGGGGCAGCAATGGCACGAACCGAGCGACACACTTCCAGCAGTGGCGCTGCACTGTCCAGTTCGCTTAGGTGATCCACGAAAGACAACAGATGGACCTCATGGTCCACGGCAAGCTGTCGGATGACGTTGAAGTTCCGGATCGTTGTCCCCTGGTGGGGTGGGTATGGGAGCTGCGGGGTGAGCAAGAGAAGTTTCATTTGCTCTGACTGACCTTGCGGTACACCTCGATTGTCTCACGTGCTGCGGTTTGCCATGAGAAACAGGCCGCCCGTGCCAAACCTTTCTGGATCATCTCTTTGCGCAAGCTCTCGTCCGTCAGCAGGCGGTGCATGCTCACGGTCAACTCCGAGACATCTTCGGGATCGACGCGAAGTCCGGCATCCCCGACGACTTCGGGCAGGGAAGAAACGTTGGAGACGATCACCGGGGTTCCGCAGGCCATCGCCTCCAACGGAGCCAACCCAAAACCTTCGTAAAACGATGGTTGGACCAACAGTTGGGCGGCGTTGTACAGATATGGCAAATCTGCCGTATCCACGCGTCCGAGGAAGATGACGTGCTCGGTGAGGTTGAGCCGCTCGACGGTGGCAAAGACTTCATCGAAGAGCCAACCTCTCCCTCCAGCAAGCACCAACTTCGTACTGACCTTGTATGAATCAAGCAGACGGCGATATGCCTGCAATAGACCCGGCACATTCTTACGCGGCTCTATCGTACTGACGAAGAGCATGAATTCGTCTTCCAGCCCAAACCGTTCCCGCACTTGCTGTTTGGCTTCTTCATGAGGCAAAGGATGGTACTGGGGTGAGCTGGCTTCATAGATCACAGTTACCTTGTTTTCGGGAACCCCAAGCCGCTGCATCAAGTCTTGCTTGGTGGCTTCGGAAACGGCAATGATATGATCCGTGCGGCGCACCGCCTGATCTATTTGGCCATAGTACCGCGCGCTCTCTCTCGTCAGAAAGTGGGGATAGAGCAAAAAGGCCAGATCATGTACCGTAATGACAGATTTGAATCTTCCGCGCGAGGGGGGAATGAAATCCGGGCTGTGCAAGACATCGATATCGAGGGGAGAAATTTCAAGCCGTAGCGTCCACTGTTCCATCCGATGGTGGCAGGGTGTCCAGATGGGGATCCTCTTGAAATTGGACTGCTCTACCAGAGGTTCACGATCTTTACGACTCTGCAAAAGCAGGTATTCGCTTTCGTGATCTGTCTGAGCAAGTGACTCGACCAAATGTCTGACATATTGAGTGATACCGGCCTGTGTATAATAGACCAGCCTAGCATCAATAGCAATGCGCATGAGTCCTTAATGTGCCTCCCAAACACGACAGATAACGCCAACACGAACTATGACGTCACACTCCCTCGTGCGGTCGGGGTGGCTAGTCCGGTCTTCATTGCCCCGCTGTCCAACTCCCTACTCCTGTGACCCCATCTCAATGGTATATATGGTATCATACCACGTATGATATGCTTCGTCAAACTGCCTGCCCATTTGGATGCATTCAGGAATTTTGGCGACAAGTACAACGCCTTGACCGCAACCAATGCGTGGGCGAACACGACCGCTGTACCAGACTGGACCAGTCTACTGCGGTGCGGACCGGCACACGGTCCGCCCAGGCACAGCAGTCCCTGACCAACGCCGGTGGCGTCGGAGATTGGC
>CAZPTF010000008.1:0-34141 GCA_964589015.1 uncultured Anaerolineae bacterium | reverse complement strand
CCCTTAGGCATCTGCGCCATCTTCGCCGCTATCATCGCCCGCTGCGAGTCGTTCAAGTGGCGACGGCGCAGATTCAGGCTTGTGACGTAGGCCATCAGCTCGGCGGTTGAGCTGCCATTCTGCCAGCGCTGGAATTGCGGCTCGACGCCCAGCTCGATGCAGGCTCGGTATCTGTTACGGCCATCCAGGATGCTGCCGTCTGGGTGTAGCATAATCGGCTCGCGCAATCCATGAATCTGTATATCTTGCTTCAGGGCTGCGAATTCCTCGCCTTCCATGAGAGGGAAAAGACTCGAAATCTCGTGAAAAGCAAGACGGTCATGGTCGGGCATTTTCACCTCCAAATCAAAGACCCTCGCTTGTGGCCAGGTCTGGCGTCTGGCTTGTTTGCACGCGATACGGTACGTACATATTCCGCCAGACCCGCCCACAAAGGAGGGTCTATCCGTATCCACGTGTCTCCAGGCAGCCAGACCTGGGCGCTTCTTTTCCTCGCGCAACCCCATGATAGCACATCCTCTCGCGTTTGTCAAGACGTTCCCCCGCCCCGCCGTCTAGCCATCCGGCGAAGTCGCGGCCGGGGCGGGGGATACGAGCCACACGACTCACTCCCAAAGCACCATCGGATCGGAACCCTGCTGAATGTGTTTGTATAGAATCTTAGCAGGAATGCCCTCGGCGATAGCGCGCTTGGCACTGAACTGACGGCGGCCCTCGGCTAACCACATGATGATGCGGTGCATAACGGCATCATTGTCAACATCTGAGCCGATATAACGCGCGACGTAACGCGCTGTATTGATGATGGACGGGGCAAGATCACATCGCATGAGATATTCGAGCAACGGCTTGCCGCCGATGCGTTCCAATTGCTTGATGCTACGCAGCGTTCTGCTTGGCGCTTGCTGCGTCGCCATGTAGACAGTCAACCACTCGCGGCCTGTGGTGCGCCGTTGTGTCGAGTTGACCTCCACAAAATGATCGGCATCAACAAAAATCACCGGCACATCTGTGAGACCAAGGCGTTTGGCGCACTCCAGCCGCCGATGGCCATCAACAAGCTGGCCATCGGGTAGCGCTAGCAATGGCTGCACAATGCCAACGCGTTTGATAGATGCCTCCAAATCATGCAACGCATCATCCGTTATTCTGCTATCGGGATTATAGCCGTTGCTACGCAGCTTTTCGATAGCTATTCGCTTGATCTGCATCATGTCATCTCCTCTCTACTCATTAGCCCACGGCCAGGGGATACGCTCAAAGACCCCGCCCCGGATGCGCGCCTTCTCGCCGTCGCAATCCAACAGATCCTCAGCGGCAAACTCTACGCGCCAGAGTTGCGCTGTGGGGTCTACGTCAAAATACGTGTATGCAGACACCGCATTAGAGACGTGTATGCCTGGAACACAAACGCCAGAGCCTCGTGGCCTAGCTTGCTCGTCATACCACTCGCCTTCTGGCTGTACGAATTCGCTAGTGTATCGCCCCGATCCGTCGGCGTTGGTAGAGCGATACCCTACAGCCCGCCCGCGGCTATCAAACGCGATGCCGCATAGAGCTGCCATGTATCTGACGCGATCAATCGTGGTGTCGCACCACGTGCCCCCGAGCCACGTGCCCCCGAGCCATTCGCCCCCGAGCCACGCGCCCCCGAGCCATTCGCCCCCGAGCCACGTGCCCCCGAGCCACACGCCCCCGAGCCATCTACCACCGAGCCACGTGCCCCCGTGCCACTCACCTCCGTGCCAAATTACTACGCCGTTCACGACAGTGACGATCGCGTCTACCGTGTCGGCGCGTTGCAACCACTCCGGCCACTCGGCCCTTGGCAACGTTTGCATTTCAACTCTCCTCTCAAAATAGTCTCTGTTAGCCGTGCGTCTCGCCGATAGCGTCCCAGATCAGCGCAGCCTCGGCTTTGGCGTTGTCGCTCCGCGCCCAGTTCTCCAGCGCCAGCGACTCGGCGATGGTCAGCTGCGTTACCGAATCTTTGCCGACCAGGAAGCGCATTACGGCGTGGCGTTTGACGTTGCGCACCTGCGCCGCGCTGACAAAAAGAGCGTTCAACAGCGATGCAGTGCGCCACCAGTCGCTGCTGTGCAGTGGACGCAGATTATCGCGCCGAGCTATCTCTGCCCGGACAGCCGCAATCACCTGTGCGGGTGTCCGCACAGGTGACGCGCCTTGGCAGTATGGGCACACTATATCCGCATACTCCGGCGGCTCCGGGTCGGGATAGTCCCCCGGGGATACCATAGTCCAGACGTAGCCGCGATCTGAACAGTGTTTACATTTACACGTCATCATGCACCTCCGCCACGCGTTTGGCCAGTTCCTCGTCCAGCGTGGCAACAGCCTCAGCAGGCGTGTCGTAGATGTGGAGGTCGTGGAGCATCGCCATGACCTCGGTTGTGGTCAAGCTGCGCTTTTCGGCGGCCTTGACCAGCCAGTGCTCGCCCAGGGTGCCGCCGTTGTACGGCTTGTCCGCCCAGTGCGGCTCGGGTTCGATCTGCCCCGTCTCCACGTCTACCAAAGCCGGCTTTGCGCCGGGGATAGTCTCGATCTCAATCTCGTCCGTCCATCCCAGGCCACAGATGCTCAACGTCACCCGCCGTTTTGCCTTAGTCTCCGCCTTCATCATCGCGTTAGCCAGCGCATCGCCTTTCAGACCCTCGATGTTGACCGCACCGATGCTAGAGTCTTGGCGTCCATCCACATCCTGCGCTGTGGCTGTGACGATATAGATGCCCTCTAGCCGCTCGCGCTCCAACGCGATAATGCTCACGCCTCGACTCCTGCGCAGTTGGTCAGCTGCGTCCTTGCGCGCATAGAGCGTCAACCGGCCGTTTAGAGTGATATACTCGAACGGCTTCGTCAGGGGATTTAGCCCCAGGCTCTCGCACGTTGCTCGATAATAGGCGACGCGCTGCTCAGGTGTTAGCTTGGCCAAGTCGCCCTGGGCAATCACGGCCTCCAGCGCATCGCCCGGCACTGTTTGCTTCACCGACGCACTCATGACTCCCTCCTCTTGAGTTCCGATTCCACCTTGAGTTCCAATTCCACCCACGCGAGCCGCTCTTCGATCTTTGCGCGCGCGGCTCGCTCCTCAGCCAGCAGCATCTCCAGCGCCTCGATGCGCCTGCGCTGCTCGGACAGTTGGCGCTGCAACGAGCGCCGCTTGTTCTCCGCCGCCTCGATGTCGGCCTGGCGGAGTAGGCCCTCCCGATCCGATTCGTACGTCATGGTCGTCTCCTCTCGCTACGATCTGCCCACAGCATAACACGCGCATGTTAACGCCGTGCTAACGGATTGTTAGGGTGTTGTAAACGCTAGCCAAACCAGGCCCAGAGCTGTAGCATCGTTGCGTAACCCAGCGCGACCGTGGCGACCAGGATGACCGCCAACAGCCCCCAAACCAGCGCGTAGAGTAACCATTCGTTTCGCATCGTTCACCGCCGCTCGCTAATCTCGATCATCCCCGCCGCTAGGCAGAGTCCAATCCACAACCAGATGATGACCATCATTTCAGCGCTCCGTGTTCGTGACGATCACTCCGGCCAACACCAGCAGGCCGGCGATCGCGCCAATCTGCCACGCCCCGCACGCGGCGGCGATGGCCCAGCCGCACAGTGCGCCCAACATGCTCGCAGTGCCCCAGATCATGCAACCACTCGGTCTCCGTGTCATGATCCCCTCCTCACAGCCTCAACAGCCATACAATAGTCGCCAGTATCAGCGCCGCTAGCCACAATGGCCCGCTGCAACCGTCGCCGCGCGGCTCCTCGTCGTCTCGGTCGTTAGTCATCGCTCGCCTCCGTGCCAACGATCTCTATCGCATCCCGCAACGCTTTCTCCGTGCGAACGCGCTGCCACGCGCCGCTTTTCGGCGACCACCGAAACCCCCGCGCCTTGAGTGCCGCACGCATCGTCTCGGGCGGCTTATCATCAAAGATGACCTGTACTCGATCATCCTCGCGGTTGTCCACAATCCGCCCGCCTGTAAAGGCGCACGTCCCGGTCGGCGTCGCATCGCGCTGGGCAGCGATCTCGGCTCGTTTTTTCATATCGCGAATCCGCGCGCCCAGGTTGGTCAGAACATAGTCGGGGAACCCCCCATCGTGCGCCAGTTGCTCGGCATTTTGGCGCGTTAGGCCATATGCTTCGAGCTGGTCAACCTTGTCCGGCGCACTGCTCCTGGCAATCTTGTTCATAGCCTTGATTCGCTCGCGGTCGGCCTCGGCCTGAGCAATCTTGTCCTCGCGCGCCGTCGCTGGCGTTAGGTCGCGCTGCATAGCCCGAATTGCGCGATCCGACCAGGCCAGAAAGTCGTCCGTTAGGCTGGCCTCTCGGTCCAGCACTTTGCGATTGCGCGCCGTCGGGAACTTGGCTGGCCCCGTTATCATCGAGGACAACGTGCGGCCCTTGGTCCGGAGTATCTCAAAATATCGCCTCAGGTAGCCTTCGCGGTAGCGCATCATCGCGGCCTTGACGGACTCTTGGTCATCTGCGATACGCAACAGGCGCTCCTCCACGTCCTGCATGTGTCGCAGATATGACTCCTGCGCCTGCCGGGCGCGATCTTCTGGCGCAAACGACGTGTTGCGATGCGCCTCTAGAGCCATGGCAAACGGTATGTCGTCTAGTGATGCCCCGCTCAACAGATTCATTTCGCCTCCTCAAGCACTGTGCGCAGAATGTCCTTCTCCCAGTCCGGGAACTCCGCCAACAGGCGCTTCATCGTCCGCAACCCGATGCGCCGCTGGCCGTTGCAGATCAGACGCAGCATCGTGTCGGAGACGCCCAGCCGGCGCGCCAGCGCCTTGTATGACAGTCCGGTGTGTATCCTCAGCTGAATAATCAGCCCTGCGTGTGTGTGTAGCATAACGCCTCCCTGCTACGCTCTGTCCAGTCCTCCGGTCGATTGACCACGAACCGGTCGCCAGTGCGTATGTCCACACAGTCTAGGGCGTAACTGCGCCCTGGATAGCGCCTCATACCAGTGACCCGCACGCGCGGATCATCGTGCTCAATTGTCTCCGCTAGTCTCTGAGCCGTCCTTTTATCCATCGTCTTCCTCCCTGTGCGTGGCGCCAGCGGCTGTCCTGGCGTCGAATGTGTGTCTTACGATACCGCGCGCATCAGAGCTATCGCACCATCCTCGCGGTGGTCAATCCACCACGAGGCAATAGCCTGTGCAGCGACCTTGGCCATCGCTGCATCAAAAAGGGCTATCTGATCTGCTGGCGCGCCTTGCGCAGCATAGTCTGCGCGGGCTGCCTTGAGCTTGCTCATCGCCTTCGCCCGGATCGTCTCCGCCCAGGCCACCTGCTTCTCGCTGCCCACCAACGCCAGCATCCCGGCGTTGGCCTCGGTAGCAACGGACACTTGCTCGCCCCGCTCACACTTGAGGCAGGGCGTTGTCCGCATCCACGCCGCCTTGCGATCCCGCTCTGCCGAGGTGCCATAGAGCTGCACCTCACTCATGTGTCCGCAATTTCGCTTGACTGCTGCCTTCATCTCGTTGTCTCCTCTCTGTTCGCTCTGTCCTCAACTCTGCCTACATCGTCCTCAACTCTGCCTACAGTATAACACGTGTTCGCGCCAATGTCAATAGGTTTTGTGTCGAAATCGCGGTTGATTTTTGTGCAAATCGTGTGCCAAACGCGCCTGGGCTGTGCAAATTTTGACACAACACAGCGGCGGCCAGGCCGTGTGCACCTGACCGCCGCATAGTAAGGAGGAGCCGCCCCCGGGGCGCCACTCCTGGGAGCGGTTAGTTCGTTGCGCGCTCTTGCCGCGCCTTGTCCAAAGCGTGCGCGCCCTGGCTGGCCGTGATCGCTATCAGTGCATAGGTGCCGATGCTCTCCACCCAGCCGCGCCATGTGGCCGGTTGCTCTATCCACAGCATGCCCACAGCCACGGCGTACAACCCGGCCACAGCGACAATCACCGTCGCCCAGGCAAACGCGCGCTTTGCCACAGAGTCCCAGGCGGCGACCTCCGGATAGCGCCGCTCTAGCCAGTCGAGCAGGGCATAGCCTAGATAGCCAACGCCGCCCGAGCACAGCACGCCAACGATCCACTCCGAAAACAGCATATCACACCTCCCAAGTCACGATTTTCGCCGCTTGTCCTGTAGTGCCGCGATCAGCCTCATCAAGCTCTCGTTCTCTCGCTCCAACTCCTGGACACGCAGTTGGAGCGCCTGATTCTCTGCGCGCATGGCGGCATTCTCGTCCTCTAGCATCTTGATGCGCAGCCTCAACGTCTCTATCTCTGCCTCGTTCTCGGACAGCCGGCGCCCTAATTGGTCGATGCGCAACTGCTGCCCGCGACACAGCTCCGTGTAGAGCGTTACCGACGTTGTGCGCGCCTGCTCTCGGCCCGCTATCAGCGCCGCACCAATCGAGGCCAGTAGGCCGATGACGGCGACGATGATTGCCTCGACTGGCATAGCACCTCCTACAGGTAGCGCCCGGGGTCTACATAGCCCCGGTAGCCGTTGGTGAGTTGATACGGCTTTGGCCGCACGCCGAAATGCAGGTGTGTTCCCAGGACGCCCTCGGGTAGCGTTGTCCCCGTGTAGCCGACTCGGCCAATCACCTGCCCCGGCCTGACCATCTCGTTTTGCCGCACAAGCGCCTGGGCCAGATGGCCATACACCGTGTCGAGCTGCGCACCCATGATGTACACGTACAGGCCGTATCCATTGCTCGACGCAACGATGGCTTGCCCTGCGTGCGCGGCCACCACCGGCGCACAATGCCAATCGTAGACGCTCACACCCTCTGGCGTTGCCAGGTCCCAGCCGTTATGCCCGGCTAGCCCGAACTGCTGATAGTACGCCGCGTTGCCGCCGAATGTCTGCGACACGCGCGACCAGGGCAGCGGATGCGTCAGGATCGGCTGCGGCTGTGTCGGCGAGGCCAGAGCTTTGAGCGGCGCAACAATGTCACGACAGAACCCCTCCGGGTGCTCGAATTCTTGCCAGGGCGGCTCGTAGCCGAACGTAAAATACATGAGCGCCTCGACGCCGAGCTGCGCCAGGCTTTGCCGCGCATAGCGTTCTGCATCCACGATCTGCGCTCTGTACTCGCTCTCTGTCTCCAACCGCTGCCAGCCTTGCTGTCCTGGATGGCCCGCGATGCCGCCGTCGATGCCCGTCTCGTTCACGAGCACTTTGAGGCTAGAGATGCCCCATTGCCGCAGCGTCCACTGCACCCTCCCCAGCGCATGCCAGCGCCCGCGCGGCCCTTCCACGCCAGGCCGCCAATAGGCATGGAGTCCGACATAGTGCCCGCCGCGCGCAGCAGCCACGACCGCTGGCCGCAACTGCTCCAGCTTCCACGCGCTCACGTCCTCATCGTGTGTGCCGTTGTCATGCGGGTTGCCCTCGGGCAGGTTCAGAATGCACAGTTTTAGCCCGTGACGTTCGGCCTCCTCGATGGCTCCGAGCGTGTACTCGCGCAGGTTGGCCAGGCCGTCGTTGCTGTTGCTGTCTGGCTCGTTGGCTAGCTCGTAGCACGTCGCGGGCGTGGCCAGCCAGCGCGGCAACATGAGCTGGACAAAGTCGCGTCCACCCTCACGGCCTCGGCGGACGAAGGCGCCGTCGATGTCGTCTGTCCAGAATCTCGCGCAGAAGCCGCGCACGTGCGGAAACAATCGCTTGCCGACCGGCGGGTTGACGATTTTGACCCAGGCCGTATCGAGGTCAGCAAGAAAGCCGCCATGCCAGTCCTGTATCCTCTGGATGTGCGCCGTCGTCAGCATCACTTTGCCTCCTCCCCATCCCATCCCAGCACAGTCCAGTTTCGACAGTCCACCCGCTCCGCCGACTCGCGCATGACCAGGATTCCCAGCGCAAAGCCACGACAACGCAACAGCTCGCCGCGCACATCGCTCTCCACCGCGTAGCTGATCGTTTGCGGCGCGCCAAGCGCCTCGTCTATCATGCCGCGCACCAGCGTCACGTCCTCGTATGGCAACAGGTCTAGCTCGATGCCTCGGCCCAGGTGGTATAGCGCCGCGTTCCACACGCGCTGGCGCTCGACGTATGACAACCGCTCATAGTCCCAGCATGCCTTTGGCGGCGGCGGCGTCGCCGTCGGGCACCAGATCGGCGACGGAATCGGCGTTGGCGTGACCGTGATCGTGACCGTAGCGGTTGGCCGCATCGTTTGTGTCGCCGTCGCCGTCGCGGTGGGGGCGACCGTCGGCGTAGACGTTGGCGGCATAGGCGGCAATTCGTCACAAGATGCCGCCGGGATGCCGACGAGCATCAGCAGCACCCATAGCGTTGCCCAAAGCGCCCCCGGCTTGTTCACGTCACTGCTCTTGTATAGTCGCCAACGATCGTCAGTACGCCGTTGGTCATAGTTTGTACAGCGCCTGTCGTTGTCAACATCTGCACGTCATAGTCATATGATCCAGGCGGCAACAGCTTGCTACTGCTCGCTGCGAGCGCGATGGTGATGTTGCCCTTGTCTTCATCGTCCACCGTCAGCGAGCCATCGCCAGCGATCCCTGCAGCGCCGTTCAGATAGATCAGGCCGCCTGCCAACCGAATCTGTATCACGCTGGTCGTATCAGCATCGCCATGATGCCGTTTTGCCGTGAACCAAAGCTTGCTCCGCGTTGCCAATGACCCCAGCCCGGTCAGGGAGATGCTCCAGCTATCGCCGCGCATCACGGTAATTGTGCTGCCAGCGACAATGGCCGCTACCTGCGCCGCGCTTTGCGTGAGCGTGCGCGTTGATGCATAGCGGTTGTTCCAGGCACGCTGGGCAATATCTGTCTTGTCCGCGTCTGATACCGTCGCCTCGCCCGATGGCCCTTTGACCAACGCTGCTTCGGTAAAGCGCCATAATGCTCCGTCCTCTTCCAGCGTTGTCTCCACTTTGTCCAGGATGGCCTTTGTCGCTGCTATCGCCGCGTCCAGGCTGGCCTTCTGCAACGCACCGAAGTCGATGTTGTCCTGCGCCTTGACCTGCGCGTTGAGGAAGTCGCCGGTTTTCAAGTCAGCGTTCACTTTAGCCACCGAGAGCGCGCCGTCAGCTAGATTCATCTCGCTGCCAACCGCTGCGGGGTTGGCGGGCAGGGCGTCAGTCTTGGCCTTGATCGCCTGCGCAGTCGCTTCTAGCGCCAGCGCCGCGACGTTAGCTTTGTAAGTGTCCGCCGCGTCCGAGTGAGCCAGCGTCCCCGCCACGTTCAGCTTATCGACGTAGCCCGCCCTAGCGTCAGTCCAGGTCGCGTTGGTCAAAGCCGTGCTCGCCGGAGCGATGGCATTGCCTGCGCCATCCAGCGCCCATGCGCCAACTCCGCCGATCACCCCAGCGCCGCCGCCAAGCACCTTGCCGTCTACGTTGCCCGCGACGCTGCCAACCGACCCCGATAGGTCTCCAGTGATATTTGCCGTCTGATTCCCTAAACCGTTGACAGCCGTCAGCGTGTAGCCCGTTTTGCCAATGTTCCAGTTGCCTTTATTGTCAAGTGCGCCCGCAGCGACCTTGGCTGCCGTGATAGCGCCGTCCTGTAGCGCCATCTGATCGCCTGCCATGGCGCGGCTGCCAACGCGCGCGTCGTCCGTGTAGACCATGACCGGCTCGATGCTCACATCTGCCGTCGCCGACACCGCCGAGAGGATAATCAGGTCGGCATCAGTCTCGGCTTGGATGAGGTCGAAAATATAGACGCCTTTGGCGTGCGCCGCGTCCAGCTCGGTCGGGTTCACATCGTCTGTCTGCGCGACCGCTGCGCCGTCCAAGCTGATGCGCGCCGTGATGTTCGCCGCATCTCCCGTTTCCGGCGCGTCGGCTGCGGTGTCATGCGCGTAAACAGCTAGTTTCTGCCCCGCGACGTTTTTCAGAATCGGCATATGTTACACTCCATGTTCGCGCATACGTGGCCTGCGCCCGCCGCCGCCAACCGGCCCCGGGTCTGGGCCGTGCTGCGACGCGCCGATGGTCAGATATAGCGGCGTGCTACCAAGCGGTCCTATTATCTGCGCTGGAAATCCCGCGTTCCGCAGCGCAGCCTTGGCCACCTCAGTGAGTGCAAAATCGTCGTTGGCCGCATCGACGAACGGGTCTGCAGCCAGCGCCACGTCCAATGCGGTTATATCGACCAATGGCGCACTAGTAGCAGAGTTGTTCGCCGTACAGTTGAAAAACGCATTAGCGCCCTGCAATGAAGGATTCCCCGAAACACGCACGCCATACCCTCCGACGCCGCTCTCGCCTACGATGACGTTGTTGGTCGCTAGCCTACTCGTTTTAATGCCGACTCCCCCGCCACCACCAACGCAGTATACGATGTTATTCGTTGCCACAGTCGAGCCATTAAGGCCCTCCGAGTTCGCACCGGCGTGCAGTATCACGTTACGCGTGACGAAAGAGTCGTCCATCTGCGCGTGGACGCCGTAGTACCAATCCATCGCCGTGCCAATGTAGTTGCCCATCACGGTGCTATAACGCGTAACCCACACGCAGCCCCCGGACGCAGCAGCAACGTCATAGATTCTGCTGCCCATGATGGCGCTATAGTTTCTCAGATATACGGCGTATTTCCCGCTCGGATTGCTCGCGCCGCGATGGATATGGCACCTGTGCACACACACATAGTCCAATGCATAGATGCCGTGATTATTTCCGTATGAATGCATGTCTAAATCTATAAATCCCAGATGCGAGTATTGCGTTGTCCACAATGCATTCTCGCTACAGTCTATCTCTGCCATACCGCCATCGTTTGCCGCTGCTGTATAGCCGCGCAAGGCAAGTGGCTTATTCCCTGCTGGCGCGCCGTACCGCGCCAGCGTCAGACTTGCCGAGAGCACCTGCGCCGCCGCGTCAGAGACGTTGAACTGGTCGCCATCCGCGCCCTGTGATACGAGGTCAAGTCCGCCCTGCAAGCTGCGCCACGGCGCGACCGCCGAGCCGTCGTGTTGTGTGCAAACCACGTCTGTCGGATCGTTGGCCCCGCTGCGAATGTCGGCATGCAGCACAACGCTGTTAGCGTCGTTGACAGTCGTGACGCGATAATATCCCGCCGTCACCTCGCCAGAGCCGTCATCGTCCAGGTACAGCCAGTGATGCACCTGCGAGTCGGCAAATGCGCCATTTTTCGTCAGCGTGAATGTGCCACTGTCGAACTCGCCGTCGTCGAACGTCGCGCCGCTATAATCGTTGCCATCGTCCCAGTGGACATAATAGTTTGTGATCGCCACGGCTCACCTCAGATCGTGTTGACCATCCCAGCCATTTTCACATAGAGCTGGCGCAGCTCAGGCATGTTGTATGTCTGCAGTATCACCTCGATGGCCGAGGCGATGCTGGCTACCTCGGCCTTGCTCAGGCTGGACACGCCCGCCAGGCCGCTGTTGTCGGCAATGATGTCGCCCGCTGGCAATGATGCCCAGGCCGCCACCACCTGGCCGTCGTACATGGCATCGGATGCGGACATCTTGTTCAGCAACCGCGCAAACTCGCCTACCACGGCCCGCTGTTGCCGCGTGTACTCCGCAATGATCTCTCGCTGCTCTGTCGTCAGTTCGCCCCATGCTGTCACTGTTTGCCTCCTATAGCGCCGTTATCACCGGCGGCGTCGTGTAGAGGTGATAATCGAGCACCACCCAACACGAAACGCCGAGCTGAAGTTTGTTCGTCCCTATTGCCGACACGGTAAACTCGACGTTTACGACGTACTCACTCACCTCCGTCGTGGCCAGTGCAATGCCACCGATCTCTCGAAACGCAGGAAGAGTTGCTGCGCCTGCGGTCTGTGCGATCTCAAGGACGGCCGACGTTACCCCTTCGCCAGTGTCCCTCTGCGACCGTGTCCACATATACTGCGCAGACATGCTCGCCGTCCTCGCTGCGGTGACGCTGTCGCCTTGCGACGCTAGCGCGAGCACCCAAACGGCATAATGGCCCGCGTCGTTGTCGCCCGCCTCGTCCGTCGTCGTGACGCTGAACACGGCCGTAGCAACGCCGTCAGCAACGTCCTTGCGCGGTATGTAAACCGTCCGCACGCCGCCGTTTGCCCCCCGCACCCACAGCGCCCCAGCCAGGGCCGCATACTCTAGCGTCTCTAGATGCGCCAGCCGATCTTCTATTCCCTGTATCCGCGCGATCAGCGCACCAGTCAGCTCAGACATCCTCCATCTCCACCGTCTTGCCTGGCCCGCTCTCATTGACCGTTACAGTCACGGCAACGACACGCTTCGTTGCCTCGTGAAAGAGAAACTTGGCCGTCACCAGATCGCCGAGAAAATAGTGCCGCCCGTAGGCACATCCGGGCGTTTGCAGCGCGCGGAAGGTCAGCGTCCAACGCGGTTTGCCTGCGTCTAGCTCGTCATCGCCGCGAGCGTTTAGTCCAGCAACAGCGCTTTCATCCCTGGCATCGCGGAACAGTTCACTGCGGTTCCACGGACTATCATCAATCAGGTCGGCGTCCGTACGCCACACTGTCTGCCGGTTCTCTCCCTGCTCCTGCCCGCCCACCAACACGGCGTTCACCTCATCCTGCCGCGCCAGCGTCAGCGTCGGCTCGCCCATGTTGCCCCGCTCCAGAGCGAAGATCACCTCCGCTGTGCGATCCGTCCCCAGTTGGCCCTGATAATAACGAAACTCAAAGGTCGCCGCGCCAGTACCTGCCACGGCAAAGTCGCCGCCGCCGATGCGAGACAGTTCCTTGAGCGTCTCCAGCACGTTCTTGTAAGCGCGCTGCAGGGTCAACGTGTTGCCCTGCGCCGCGTCCGCTTCGACCGTAAGCCCGGTGGTTACACGTCCAACGCCAGCGCTGGCGCCTACCTGGTAGGTGACGATGTCTTTCATAATCGTCTCGGCCGGCAGCGCCGCCCAGCGGGCGTGCTCGCTCCCCGACGGGCTGGCGATGACCCGTCGGCCCAGAAGGTCGTTGTAGCCTCTGCCAGAGACCTCGAAGACCAACTCGCCGCCGACCAGCAGCGACCACGCCAAACGCCTGGTCAGGCTCTCAAACTCCTTGCGCCAGACAATGCCCATCTCACTATCACGCATCCAGAACTCCACCTGGCTGTCCAGCGCCCAAAGTAATGTGCGTGTAGTAAATGCATCAACGCTCTCGTCTGCGCGCTTGCTAAAGCGGAGAGCATACGCGCCAACGCTGTTCACGCGCTGAGTAAAGGTGAAGGAGTCATAATCGTCTACAATGGACGTCAGCGCGCCTGCAGTGTCTTTAAGCCTGACCTGCCAGAGTTCCACTTAGACAAACCATTCTGGCCGCGCGCCGCCGCACATCGCCCACTCGATGAACTCGAAGACGGCGTGGTTCAGATCGTTTGGTATGCGCTTTGGGTTGAGGGTCATCGCCAGAGCCAGAGCAGGCGCGGCAGTGTCGTGCTCCAAGTCGCCGATCTTCAGCGCTCGCTCCAGGGTCGCCGTCTGAACCAGCATCAGAAACGCCGTCCGCTTATCCATCGTTCACCGCCGAATAATCAGAATCAGCCGCGGGTCGCCATAGGGATGCACAAAAGCATAATAGCCTCCATCATCAGCATCCACCCAGGCGCGGTAGATCTCCCAGCCGCTTGGCAGCCCACAACCTTCTGGCGCCGCCGATGAATAGATGCAATGAGCATCATTCGGCTGCCAGGCGATCACTGCCCCAACGGGCACCTCCGGCGCAGGACGCCAGGCCGCTGCCAGCAGCCCGAGCATAATCAATGCTATCGGCAAAATTAGCGCCCTTTTCATGTCTTTCTCCTTTCTTTCTAACCTACATAGATGAATCTTCTCACATAGTAAGTTGCCTGTCGCATATCCTGCGTCGCCGAGCCGCCGCTAGCCGACGAGCCGCTTAGCGTTGGCGTGGCTGCTGCTGTGTTGCCGCTAAGCCCCGGCTGGAAGTAGCCGGTATCGCCGGAGACGAGATGAGTATGTGAGTTCGCAGAAGCTGTCGCCGAGCCCGTTGCACAGCCAAGTATATCACTCGACATTTGACTAGTGATGCTCACGCTGTGCCGGTGGCTGGCTACAGCCAGCGTACCGACGCCGTGAGTATGCGATGATACCGCATAAGAGCCAACGCCATGGGTATGACTCAAGTCGCGCTGGTCTGCGCCCGCCGTCGACCCTGCTGCGTTCGTCGCCGACGCGCCCGCCAGCACGCGGTCGCGCAGGTCGGGGATGGTCACGCCGTTGACCGACGCTCCGCCGTCGCAGTGCACCCAGGACTCGTACGTCACACCACCAACAACCATCCGCCGGCTATCGCTGCCGCCCAGCGTGGCTGCGGCATTTTCCATCAGCTCGCCGACGACGCGTTTGCAGTTAGCTCCCAGGCCTTCATTGTCTACTATCCCAAAAGCGATGCTGGTCCCGCTGCGCCTCAGCACATAGTGGTCGGTCCCCGCGGTGATCGCCGCGGGGACGCCGCTCGACGCCCCCGAGCGGCCCAGCACCGATCGCGCCGCCATGTCTTGCACTTTGGCATATGTAACAGCCTTGTCCGCCAGGTTTGCCGTGATGATGCTCAAATTCGGACTCAGGAATGTCCGGTCGTCCGTTAGCGTCACCACCTCGCCGGTTGTGATTGTACCGTAGGCCAGGCTGATCTCATACGTGACCTCGTCGCTCTGCGTCACCGCCGGCGGCGTGGCTGTGCCGTCTGCCGCCTCCAGCAGAACGATGCGCACCGTCTGCGCCGTCCAGTCGGCGCGCAGGACCAGCCGCCAGCCGGTCGTGCCGACCACGGGCGCAGTCAACGTCTTGGTCACTGCGCTGGTGTTCCAGTAGGCGAAACCGGCAACCAAGGCCCCACCCGTGTCTACCTGCAAATCTCGCCCCGCCGGGTTGGTCGGCTCCAACTCGCTCAGATAACCCTGCGCCGGCCCCTGCGTCGTCATATCGCGCATAAGCGTGCAGCGGAACACGCGCAGCCACTGAGCCATGGTGTAGCCGCCCGCGGTGCCGTCGCCAGTCCCGTCGGTCGTCCAAAACATAGAACTTTCGGCCATTAGAGCACCCCCTGATAGAATTGCAAGTACCGGATCGTTATTCTGCTGCCTGATGTTGCTCCGGTCGCCGTCGCCCGAAATTCGTTGACGCCATTTGTCGCCTCGTCAGCCGGTGCAAGGTGAAATGTGGCCAGATCGCTATCCGTGGTAAGGTCTTCCAAGCGATTGTTGCCGCTTTCATCGACGGCGGTTTTGTATCCATACCGACAGTCTATCTCGATCCACTCTCCCCCGCTAAGCGTCACGCTGGTCAAATCGAGCTTTTCCTCGGTTGTCAGGTTCTCTAATACCGGATCCACCAGCGGACCGGTAAAGCGGACAATTGGCAGAGAGAACCACGTGCCGCGATACGTCTCCGTCTTTGTCTCATCAATGGCCGATGCGCCGACGCTCATTGGCACAAGCGTCGGCACTGGCGTACCTGTCCCGCCCACGCCGACGCCCAGCGTTATCACTCGCCATTCATTTACATAGGCTATGGGATCATCGGCCACAAGCTGTAGCACATCTGGTATTTGGTTGTAGACGTCGCTTGCCTTGCGCGGCAATGTCCAACCGTCACCGTGGGCAACGCGCAACCTCCGCGTCTCAGTATCTGGCCTGGTCACATCCAAGAAAATGGCTGCATCCAACTGGTTGAATATCTGCTCCAGTGCTTGTGATGCAACCCACACGTCAGCCTCCGTATCGGCCTGGATAGCCAGCTTGAGCGTTATTGTTCTTGGCCCAAGCCGCGCGTTGGCCAGCGTCTGGCCATGCTGGTATGGCCCGGAGCGCGCTGCCCTTTCCGGTTTTACCAGGCCGAGGCCGGCGTGATCGAGGACGTAGATCGGCCCGCTCAGGCTGATAAACGTCCCTGCGCTATTGCGCAGCACGAACCTCTCTTGTGTCGGTATGGCCATGCTATGACCTCGCCATCTGCAACATGGTCAGCAGATTGTCCAGCTCGCGCACTTCGCTCTGGCGCGGATAGATGTTGATATTCCACGTGTCGCCGCGCTCGCCGCCACCCCCTCCTCCGCCCCCCAAGGGCGTCACCTGCACGCGCTCAGCGCCGCGCTCGCCGACGCCGATCAGCGTTGGCCGGTCGAAGATGGCATCGAGGCCTGAGCCGTACCAGGATACACTGACGCCTGATGGGACGCGAATACCCATAACCTCCTGCCAGTTGATGCTAAAGTGCGGCGTAGGGATGTGAAAATCTACGAAGACGCGAGAGACAAACTCTTTGATACGCTCGAAGAACCCAGTAATGCCAACCCAAACATAATCGAAGGGTTTGAGGACGCTCTCACCCAGAACGACAAGTGCATCCGGCACTGTTATAGTAAAAAATGGCTTAAGACCGTCGTCCCAAATTGTTCCCGTCAGATAGTCCTTGGCCTGCGCCCATTCAGTTTGCCAATCCACACCAAAGAGTTTAAGCGTATCGCTAAGGGCAGCTAAGACTATAGAAAGAGGATTCAGTGTATATTCCCGTGATTTGTTCCATACGGCAGTAATAGAATTCCAGTTCTCGATGACCCACAAAATTGCCTTGCTAAACTTGTAGGCTACCTCAGTGATAACGACGATCTTTTCGCCAATTCCCGCCAGAGATGCGCGGAATTCCGGGTCTTTGAGCCTGCCAATCCACTCTACTATCAGCGGTTGTAATTCTTCTAGCGTTGGGCCGAACAACGTCCGAAGAGCTACCCTTGTCATTGTCGCAACGACGCCGCCAAACCCTGCCCAGGATTCCGACATTCTCTCCGCCGCACCGCCAAAGTCAGTTTTCAAGACATCAGTCAGAGCTGGAATTAGCTCCCTGGCCCTGATTGCCTTGTTCGCCATGGCTTCTGCTACATCCTCTTCGGCTAGCCCCGCAGCACGCGCGACTGTCGTTTGATCTATGCCTGCATTGACCAGCTGACGCATTTCTTCGCCCGCCAGGTAGCCCTTGGCCGCCACCTGACCCAAGGCCAGGGCTAGGCGTCGGGTTTCCTCGCCAGTTCGCCCGGATCCTGCGGCAAACTCAACCAATGCCTCAGTGAGATCCCAAGCCATATCAGAGGCCATACCGTAGCCCATGGTGATGCGCAGGAGAAAAGCAATGTCTTCTTCTGCAAATGGCGAAGTCAATGCCAAAAGAGTGATTTTGTCCAGGAGCAAAGCGGCCGCTGCCCCAGCAGGCTCCATGGCTTCTTTGACGGTGTCCGCTTGTCCCGCTATCATCATCTCTCGCGCGAACAACGATTGCAGCGTTAGCTCTAACCGCTGATAATCAGCGTAGGCGTCAACAGCAGCAATGGCAATATCCTTGATTCCCTGTGCTACGCGCGTGAATAACTGTTGCGCAATGATGCCGGCAGCGATCTTGGCAATATCGCCTAGCGCGGTGCCCAATCCTTCCAGGCCGCGCTTTGCCGAAGTAACTCCTTCCTTTGTCTCATCGTCGGCCTCGATGATGATGCGCAGTTTCTCGGCCACCTAACTGTTCCCTCCGCGCTTCATACGCGCCACCTCAGCCTCGACCTCCATGCACGTCAGGTGAGTAAGCATCTTGCGCAGGCTCTCCTGCGCAAGATCGCTGGGACAACAATGATATGTCCGACACAAGGTCAGCTCTACGTACTCCCAAGGCGGCCCTGCGGCCTCGGTGAAAAGATGCGCCCACAGGGCCAGCTTCAGTTTTTTTGTGCTTGCAGCGCCTTGATCTCCGCCAGAATCGCCAGGCCAATGTCTCGCAATCGCTTTACTGGCAGTTTGCGAACGTCCTCTATGCCAGTGACGGTCCGCGCAAATATGTCGATCAACTCGCTCAGAGTCTCTGGCTTCTCTATCGTCTCCAGATCGCCAATGGTCATCGCATCCAGATTGACGCGGATGACCAACTCCTCGTCGCCCATAGTAGCGCTCCTCCTTTTTTGTGCGTCCTACGTCTGCGCGCTCTGCGTCAGCGCCGGCCCGTACCACTCCATGCTTACCGCCACCGGTTCGCCGTTGCCAGCGTCCAGTTGCGGCGCGACCATGGTGGTGATATACCCCGGGCCGCCGGTAAACTGCCATCGCGTTGCCGCTGTGCCCCTGGGCCGAAAGCGCAGATAGACGGGCGTGTCGTTGACATAGTAGCCGTGTAGCGTATCCGCCGCCTCGCCGCTGACTTCGGTGTAGACAACCTTGATCTTCACCGTTACGGCAGCGCGCTTACCCGTAGCTATCAGCGGATAGTCTGTATCGAAAGTGTGCAGCTCCCCTTTGCTGCGTTCCCCGCCGCTTGGCTCGACAGCGTTGGTGCTACCGCTATAGTCGGTGTAGTTTGTTCCGTCTGTAGATAGTTGAATCTCCAGGTCTTTCCCTGTGATTTGTCCGGTCGTTTGTGCCATGTTTCCTCCTGATCTACAATCTCAGCAGCGCCACGGTGACGTCCGAGTGGCTGTCGTAGGTGACGTAAACTAGTCCGCCGGCTTGATTGAACGTCTCGGCGGCAAACGGGCCGACTACCTTGTCGCCCGTGGTCGCCGGAATCGTCACCGTTACCTCTTCTACGTCCAGACCGTCCACCTTGCGCGGCGTGGCGATGGTCATGACCTTGATAGTCCCGGTGTTCTTGACGTGCAAAAACACCCGCCCGTCGTTGACAAAATCATTGCCGGCTTCGGCTGCAGCCGCATATGACGGCGCTATGCCAGTGTTGACGATCTGTTGCGCAGTCAGTCTCGTGTATGCCATTTTCGTGTGCTCCTTGCGGCCCTCAGCCGCTTGCGACTATATCTGCTACTATCGCCCAATACTCCGCTCCTGCCACGATCACCACCGCCTGTTTCATCTGCCAGGCAATGGCGCTTTTGGCCAACGTCGCGTTCTCCAAGGCGTCACGCACGGCGTCCATCATCGCTACCGTTTTGTCAAACGAGTCGCCGAGCGTGTTGGCTGCTGTGGGCAACACAGCGACGATCAGTTGTGCCCGAAACGTAGGCCATGTTGCCCCGCCACCAAAGCTATATGCCTCGTGGTCCGCCTCCGGCAATTGTACCCAAGACGCGGGTAGTTCTCCCGCGTTCAGGCTGGCCGGCGGCGTCTGGCCCAGCCCAAAGCGCCTGGTCACGCCAGCGATGCGCATATCGCCCAGCCGCGTCAGAAACTCCGTGTACGTGGTCATAGCCACTCCCGGTAGGCGTCCAGGATCAGCCGCACATCGCGCGGTATTCCCTGAGGAATAGTGATCACGCCCTGTTCCGGTTGTGCCGTCACATCGAACACCTGCGCATCTTTCTGCCGATAGAGATATGCCGCCAGACGCAGTGTGGCTTGAACGATGTCCTCTGGCGCAGTAGCGCTGTATCCCCATGTCCCAGCTACGCTGATAGCGCCTTCGGGGTCATCGCTGTACGTCCAGAAATACCCGCTGCTGAACTTGAGCGTGATCTGTCGTTTCGGCGTGACGTTGGCAGGCTGCAAAACATAGCTTGCTGTAGCGATCTCCGTCCCGTCACCATTGGTCAGGGTCGTCACCGTAAGTAGGTCCGCATCCAAGTAAAGCGTGCGTCCCACGGTGTCTCGCCCCGGCGTATAGTAACGTGTGGCGGAGATCGCCTCGAACCATCTCCCTGTGCGCTGCTCGACAACGGCTTGCGCTCGGCCCAACAAAGCTGTAAGCAGCACATCGTCAGCCGTGTTGCCCGCCTCGAATGTCAGAACGCTGCGCAATTGACTGAGCGTCGCGTAAGCCATTGTCGTCCCTCCGCATCGCCTTATGTGGTCGGGTTGGTCGAGATGCCAAATCCAGCGTTCGGCGCCGGGCCAGCACCATAGATGTGCGTCACCGTGTCCGCCCACCCCGTGCCTACGCCCACGACCTGACAATTGCCGCGCAGGATCACATAGTGCGTAGACCCGCTGCTGGGCATACTGAAAGCGTTGGTGATTCCCGTAGCCCAGTTTTGGGTGTAGTTGTAGAACAGGCAATCATCGAAGATCGTCTCGCGCAGGTCGCCGCCGGAGTTGTCGATCTTGACCAGGAACTTGCCTGCCGTTTCCGAGTAGGAACGGATATCGCAGTGCTCGAAACGGTTACGTTCCGCGCTGACGATTAGCTCGCTGTTGGCCGCCGTACGATTGATAGTATCCAGGCCGATCGTGCAATCGCGGAAAGCATTCTCTTCGCCGCTCACTTTGAGCGAGTAGCTCCCCGCCCGCCCGGCTGGCGTGGCGTGGCCCATGCCAGCGACGAAGACGTTCTCGAAATAGTTGCGCGCCCCAGACACCAGTACACATGCGCCGTCCTCGGCCTTGTCCTTGCCATCAAAGAACTGTACGTTCCGAACGATGCAGCCATAGGCAGACAGGGTGAAGAGTGTGGCCAGATCGTTGGCTGCCGTGTTGACCACGCGGCAGCGCTGGCCCATGCCCGGCAGCGGGTTGGTTACGCCGATCAAGTGAGTGAAGTTCTTGGCCCAGGTGATCGCCGCCGTCGGGCTATTCGCTGTAGCACTGCCCAGGAGCAGCACCACATCGTGCTTGCCGCTTGTGCAACGCCCATAAGCTGTGGCCAGCAGCGCCACGGCTTTGTCCGGTGCTGAGCCATCATTGGAGTCATTGCCGTTCGCTGGATCAACCCAGAACACGTCGCCCACTAGCGGAAGCCCGGCCAGCGCGCCATCGGCCAGATCGGCCAGGCGCGAGACGCCTCTACGAAGAATGTACGGTCTGCTCATTTTATCCCTCCTGAAGCAGGGCCCCGAGCGGAGGCCCTGCTCTTCCAGATTGTGTTATCCTAGACCACGGCTGCGCTGGGCAGCTCGAGCCACTTGATCGTATAGAACCAGCTGGCTTGTGTCGTCCCCGCATAAGCGTAGATCACCAGCGACGCCGGGCCGACCAGAACGGGCGGAACTTTGTCGCGGATGCTCCACTCTACGCAGTTGCTGAAACCCGGGAACTCTACGTCTGCCGTCGGCGATACGTCAGGTGAAAGCATCGATGCCCAGAAGGTCCGTGCCACGCCCGCTGCTGCCGCCGTGATGGCCGAAGCGCCAGAGTAGGCGCTGCAGGCCGAGGAGAACGGCGCGTCAGTACGGTTGTTACGCACAGTCTGCGCTGTACCGCCAGAGCTATATCGTAGCTTGTTGTCGGCAGTGAGCAGCACGGTGATCACTGCGCCAGCCACAGTTCCGCCCTGTTTGAGCAGGATCTCCAGTGGCACAATGCTCGTGCCCACGGGCACATCCACCAGAAAAGCCGGAGCGGTATCCGAGTAACTGGTGCCGCCCGCAGCTACCGCCGTACCCTTGGTTGGGTTGCTCACCTCGTAAACGCGACCCTCCATAGCAAACTGCAGGATGGGGTCGGGCGTGATGATCTCCGCTCGCCGGTTCAGCCGCACAGGCCACTCTGATCCGTCGTTTGGTGTAAGCAGGTTTTGCTGAGAGACGTAGCCTTTTGTTGCTTCCATATTACACCCCCGTAACTCCGTAGGTAATCGCGGCCGCCTCGGTATCGCGATAGCCCAGGCCCCAACGGGCCATAGCTACCATCTGGTTCGTGTCCGACTCCGGCCAGCGATCAGTCTCGATAGTCATGCGCCGCTTCCACTTGAACCGCCACTGATCCCAGCGCACGGCCAGGATCGAGCCGCAAGTGTTGTTGGTCGGGGTGTCTTGGTCAACCTTGCCCGCTGTGTTAGCCAGACGCGCCGTGGACATGGCATGCATCCACGCGCTCGGCTTGAGCGGGAAGCCATAAAGCCTGGTCAGCATCCCGCTCTCTAGTGTGGCATTCTGCCATACGTCCCTCGTTTTGACGCTGGCCAGCTTGAGCGAGGCCCAGTAGGTCGGCATATCCGGGATGAACATCACCTTCGCCTGGTCTGCGTTGATCCCCGCTGTGCCCAGCAGTTTGGCTGTGTCCAGATAGTCATCCTCAGAAAGCGCACCGCCCGGGCGGCTGTTCGAGGTGTTAGTCACCAGCGCCAGTTTGCGGAACCCGTTGACCAGCAAGAATACCTCCGTGCCCGCCGGCGTGTCGGCGATGTCGTTGATATTGGTCGAAGCGGTCTCATCAGTGTCGCCATCGACGATGGCGTGCTCGAACTGCTCCATGCCCGACAGCCTGATTTGCCGCATCACCTGCGGTACGATGCGCACAAGCGAGTCCTCTTCGAGCTCGCCGGTCCACGTAGCCCGGCAGCCCATCTTAGCCAGGGTGATCTGCTTTTGCGCCGTGGCGAACTTGGACGCTGTCACCGTTACATCTGGCCGACCACTGGTATGGTCCGTGGCCTCGGCGACTTTGTACCAGGTCGGATCAGTGCTCTCCAATGGCACGATGTCGCTGGAATAGCCGTCTGGCACTTCATCGGAGTACGGCCCCAGCTTATCCAGGATCCACGTCTCTGCGCGGATCTTCTCCCAGATATCCCGCGCATAGAGTGTGCCTACCCATTGCGAGCCGTAGCCGCTGTACGTCGAGTAGTTGATCTCATTGGCTTTGACGCCCATCGCTTTGATCGCGTTCCAAGCCTCGGCGGCGGCGCGATCGCCGCGCCCGGCCTCGCCCTCCAGCTTCACGGCCAGCGCTCGCAACATTTCGTCGCCTGGCTGCAAAGACCCCATGATGCCCTTGAACCCCTTGGCGGCAAAGCTTTCCATCATAGCAATCAGCAGTGCGTGTTCGCCTGGCGTCAGGTTGTCGTACTTGACCGCGTAGGGATAACGCAGCATGTACGGCGCATTCCCGCCGGGCAATCGCCGCCGCTCCGTCTCCAACCGTTTCTCAGCCTCGGCCTTAACCGCTGCCTCGAAGTCGGCCTTGCGCTTGGCTTCGGCCTCTTGCGCCTCGCGCTCCTGTTTGAGCGCAGCAGCAACAGCATCCGCCGTCGCCTTGGCTACCATGTCTTGAATCTCGTTCGGTTGCATGTTAACCTCCGTCTTTGTCTTTACCATATCTTCGCGCTCTCCCGCGTCGTCCTGAGCCTCACCGGCCCCTATGTCCGCCGCCTCTGGGATTGCGCCCTCGGGCAGGGGCAGCCCTGCCCGTTCATACACTGCTTTCGCCGCCGGCAACGCCACCGCGTAGGCGTTAGACGGCCGGCGCTTATCGCCTAGATCGAACAAGCTGATTTCTACGTCCGGCCACTCGCGAATGTGACCATCCGGCGTCTTGCGCGTCAGATGCGTCGCCGAACCAGACGACACGCGAGCCTTCCCCTGTTGCGCCGCCTCCCATACACGCTTCGCCCAGGCACTGGCCTTGTCTAGTACCCCGCGGAACCAGACGCCTTGATCGTCCACCCAGCGGCGGACAGTTTTGCCGATGTACTCCGGCGCTCCGCTAGGCTTGCCGCTCTCCGTCAGGCCGTGATAGTAAACCAGCGGCGGCAGCGGCCATTTGTCCGCGTGAAAGTTGGTATCCCTGTCGAAGTATTCGCGATCGGCATCTCTGTTGTCCGGCCCACCGAAAGGATTGGCCAGGATATCCAGCTCCCAGTCCCCAACAGCTTTGACTGACGCTCCCTGTTTGCGCATCTCCTCCAGCCACTCTGCGGGCAGCGCCGCTACGAACTTCTCGCCTTTGCGCTTGCACAACGCGATCAGTCGCCGCTTGAACTCCTCGAAGGGTCGCGCCCCCGTATAGCGCCCCCATGAGCTCACCGCGTCACTTACGTCCGCCGGCGTCACGATCGGGAATACGCGCTCTTCGCTGAACACAAAATCCGAGTCCTTGAGTTTGTCTCTGTCTACGCCCCCACCCACGTTCGGTTGTATTTGCCTTTTTTCGCTCATCGCAATGCCCTCCTAATGGCTGCCTCGCCTATCCGCTGCACATCACCAGATCGCTCTACTCGCTCGACGGCCTGTTTGTCGGTTACCCAGCCCGTATCGGCATGAAAACGCTGCTGCACTGTATGGCTCTGCACATACGGTGCATAGCTGGCGTGCGCGGCCACCACAGCGCCGTGCGCGCCATATCTGTCCACAGTCCATCCCGCGCCCAGGTCCTGACTCATTGGATCAGTTCGCCGCGTGTAAACCAATGACAAGCCCTTTTCGCGGCGCATGGCGTGGTAAAAGCGCCGCTGTCTCTCGCTAGTCCAGCGTACCGGTCCGCTCCGCGGCCCTGGATACCGCGCCATCTCGTTGCGAATCAGCTCACCTATTGACCAGGTAATGTTTGTCAGAACACTCCCCCAATCGGTGTTGAGCTTGGCCAGTACACGCCCCAGGCCCTCGATGCGCACGGTCACGTTCATCGGCTCAGCTCCAGCGTTGTCCAACAGCGGCAGCGAGTGTGAAGCGGCGGCCCGTCCGGGTAATCTTCAGCCCAGACGCGCTCGTCTTTGCCGTCTAGCGGCCCGCAGACGATACAAACCCTCTCGTCAGCTCGCGTCCGAAACACGCGGCGCATAGCGATCCCCGCCTCGGCCAGCATCTGCTGATAGACGTTTGTCGCCGCACTGTATGCCCTAGTTACCTCGGTTATGGCAATCATCTCGGCACGTACCTGACCGAAAGCGGGCGCCAATAGCGCCTCCAGCTCACCCTCGGTCATCCCGGGCGTGGCGATAAACTGCTCAATAGCCCGACTAACGACGCCACGCGTCGTCTCCGTCAGCCCCGTGACCAGGTTATACGTATAGTTGCGCGCCCAGTCAGCAGCGGCAACATTGACCGCCGCCGGGTCAAACTCGACACCTGTCTCTAACGCCTCGCGCAGAATCACCTCGGTAGCAAGCGCGGCCAGGATCGGATACAGGCCCGCGTTCAGTTCAGCAGCGAGATCCTGATATTCCTGCTCTAGCTCTGCGCCGCGCATAATCGCCAGCAGAAACCGGCGAAAACGGTCGCTTAGGACGCGCATGACAAACTCTAGCACGCGGCGCTCAGCTTCGTCACGCGCCACTGGCTGAGCTTTTAGGAATGCCCAGGCATCCAGGCCTGCCGCCTCCACGCTTGTCTTGATCGCCACGTTGAGCCATCCGGGAATGTGTTCGCTCTCGAACTCACAAGGCCCCTCGCGCTTGTGGCTCTTCCGGCACCACTTATTGAGGTCTTCGAGTAGCGCGATGCTGACCGCTTTGGCTGCGCCTTGCTGCATATTCTCCTGTGGCGTCGGCGCTGACAACTGCGCGTCGCCCGGTACTCCGGCAGGCCCAGCAGGCGCCGACGCCACTGTTTGCCCTTGCGGCGGTGGGTTGCCCGAGCCGAACGGCGTCAGACCGGGTGGGACAGGCTCGTGCTCGATGCCCAGCTGCTTCTCGATCAGCTTTCTCAGCGTCCCTGCATCCAGCCGTTCCAGCACCACCAGCGGCACTTTCTCATACAACTCGCCGACCAGCGGTTCGACGTTGCGCGTCTGGCGAGCCTCGTTCAGTGTGGCATGTCGGCTATATGCCTGATATTCCTGCAATTCCATAGCTCGGTCAGTGACGCGAATGTCGTCGAATTCGCCAACCAGGTTTGCGCCATAGGCCGACAAAACATCATGCGTAAAGGCCTCAGCAACAGCAACCATCGCTGGCCAGACAGTGAAATCCATGAACGTCGCTTTTGCCGTGCGGGCGTTGGCCTCCGTCGCGTTGATTGCCGTCATTGCCGCCAGACCTGGCGCAAACAGGTCGTATATCTCTTCCTTGTTGAATTGGCGGCTCTCCAGAAACTGCATCTCCGCCTGGTTGAGCTGCGTTGGAATCCATTTCGGCGTCCCTGTGCCAACGTTGCGCATCAACACTACGTTCCGCGTCGCCCCCTGGCCCTTGTCGCCGTAGAACTCGGCTTTCATCCGCTCCCAGGTCGTGTCGACGATCGGGTCAGGAAATGCCAGCACACCGGGCACTTTGGCATTGTGCTTGCCGAAGTGCTTATAGTTCCACTCCGCTTGCGCTTTATCCGTTAGCACCGCCAGCTGCGCTACCTCGATCGGTGACAGGCCAACAAAACGACTCATCGAGTTGAATCGTTTGACGTGCATCACCTGCCAGGGAGGTAGAAACAGCGGATCTGGCTGGCCATCGGGATAGTACTCGTAGCCATCGATGTTCAGGCGTCCGTCAGGATGTGGCTGTATCTCCCGTGACGGGATCACGTACATCTCCTCTGGCGGCGCGCTCTCGTTCGCGCGGTTGAGCCACACATACGCGTTGTTGGTCAAGGCCAAAAAGCTAAAAAGCTGCTCTAGAAATGTGTAGCGGGAATCGACCGGATTCGGATCCTGCATCAACAACTCGAAAGGGTGATTTTCGATGTCGTTGCGTTCCTCGCCTGCCAGCTCTTTGACGCTAAACGGCGCAATAGCTGCCGTGGTTGCGATACGACTTACTGCTGCAAAAATCCACGCTGACCAGGTGTAGGTGCGTTCTTGCTCGCTGAGCGTAGCCAGGCTGGGCATTCGCGCCTGCTCGATCCATGGCTCCGCACCGATAGCGGTCAAATCCGGCGCGGCCTTCACGCCGAGCCAATCGCGCATCCGCTGCCGCAGATTATCACCTATCGCCATGCCTGGAGAACCTCCAGCGTCTCTTGCTCACTCATAGCCCCGGCGTATGCCGCGCCGTACCAGGCCAATGCCAAGGCCATAACACAGTCGTCATGCATCCCGTCCGGCGCTCCATAGCGCACTAGCCCTGACGGCAACCGCTCCATCTCATACGCCTGCAGCTCGCCGATCAGCGTCGGATCGTTCAGGATGCGCAGATCGCTGCGCTCGAAGCCCAGGCTCAAACTCTCGATAATCTGCGCCTTGGTCGCGTTGGTTGTGACGAAACCTTGCACAGGCAGCCCCTCGGCGCGCAGCGCCTCGATGTTCGGCTCGCCGATGCTATTGGCCTCGGCGATGATCGTTACTGGCCGATAGCGCTCATACAGCGCTGCCAGGCGCCCGCGCTGCAACGACCAGTCGATCTGGTTGAACCTGTCTAACACTGCCATCTCGCGCGTCGTCGCATCTATCACTGCCAGCACGGTAAAATCGTTGAATTTGCCCCAGTCGACGCCCATGCTGTACTGATGTCCAGCAACAGGCGCTTGCTCTGATAGCGTCGCCGCGTCCATGACCCTGCGGAACACGCCGCCGGCGTCGTCCATAAACTCGGCCAGATATTCCTGCCGAAAGATGCGATCGGGGAGCATCTGGCGCGCCGCCTCGATCTCGGCTGGCGCGATGTACGGGTTGCCCGCTGTTGGGAAGCGCCAACTGCGCCACTCGTCCTGCTCCGCATTCTGTCCCAGCTGCCAGAGACGCCAGAACCAGTTGTGGCCCTTGGGCGTCGAGATGAACAGCGCCCTGCCGAGACGATCCGACAGCGCCGGACGTAGCGACTCCGTCCAGGCCGACTCGGCCACAAACGCGCACTCGTCGATCACCAGAAAGTCCAGGCCCTCGCCGCGCAGCGAGTTGGGGTTGTCCGCCGACCTGACCGTCACCTCTCCGCCACGCGGCGTTATCACCTGACGGTCTCCTTTGCGCACTTCCACATGCACTCTCGCGCCACAGCGCGCAACGAGCTGCCGCAGCGGCCGCCAGCCAACCTCGCTCATCTTGTACGATGGCGCAACCCACCAGGCACGCCCGCCACGGCTAGCAACGTCCAAGCACTCGTTCACGCCGAGCCGCGTCTTTCCCCACCTGCGCCCACAGGCCAGCACTTTGAACCGCGCCGCGCTGTTATGCGCCTCTACCTGCTGCGCATGAGGTCTAACGTTAATCGTCGCTTGGTTTTGCCGCGTCATCCCAACTCACCACAATGGCCCCGCCATCTGCGCCAGTTAGCTCCTGACGTTGTGCGGCGCGGCCCAGCTCCCACTCGATAATCTCTGTTGCGGCGCTCTGGCGCACCTTTTCGTCTTTACTGTCCAGCCCCGCCGCCTTGACAGCCATCGCCTTGGCAAGCGCGCGACGACGTAGATGCAAGGCCGCCGCCACGGCATCTTCGGCCATGAGGCGCACAGCCTCTTTCACCACAGCCGGCCAGCGATAGACGACGTCACGCTTTACGCCAATAGCCCTGGCGGCAGCTGTGTCCGTGGAATACTGTTGACGTGCCACGACAAACCGCAACTGATTCGGCGACAATTCAGACAAAATGGCTTCCAATCGCTCAGATATGGGTTTCTCCGCGTTTATCCGTGTCATCGGGCTCCACCGTTATGCGCAGCACCTGCTCGCGCCACAAAAACAGTGACATGGCAGCGGCCATCTCCGACTCCGGCACATCGAGCTGAATGCGCATACCCTGCCTGTCGCCGTACACCTTGATCGCGCTCTGGATCGACGGGAACGATGCGCGAAATGTCACACTGTCCGGAGTGGCCAACCTCTCATCCCCTCCCTGTCCCCGCCGTGGCGTTGCCAACGGCTCGCCCTTAAACGCAAAAACGCCGCCTGGCAGTAGCCAAACGGCGTTGCGTCCTTGGTGCAGCCTGCTACTGCAGGACAATAGCAGGATAGCATAAAATGTTGCCGCTGTCAAGCCTCACGCGGCACAATCAATCAGTCGTCCATCTCCGTGTAACAGTCGAAACACACCGAGCCTCGGCTGCTGCTCATCGGGTGAGCAGTCCGGCATCCGCATTGCTCACAGCGATACATCTGTGTAGGCCGCATCCCCAGCGCTGCGCGCTCTTCGGCCTCCCAGTCCTCTAGCGGTGTGGAGGCCGGTACGCTCCCGGCCTCTCCGATCCCAAACCCCGAGCGCTTGCTTGTGTTGTCTCCCATCTCTCCTGCTCCTCTAGCAGTTCACGTATTCTGCGTCGAACCGCTCTTGCGTCACGGCGTCCCATCCGCGTCTGTTGCTCTCATACCCCGTGTAACCTCTGTAGTAACCCAGGTTGTAGGCGCTGTCGGTGCGCTCCTCAGAGTAGTCCAGACCACGGGCCTTGTCCACTCGCCCCTGGCCCAATCCTCTCTGATACTCCGGATCGTTTTTGAGATTGACCAGCAACCAGTCGCGCTTGCCCATTCCCCATCCCGTCTCTTTGCCGCCGTGTCGCCGCTTCCACTCTGAGCGGAACCACTCGTCACTGGGGATCTCTAGCGGAGAGCACTTGCGGAGTTGTCTCTCTGTTAGCTGAAACATTACCCTGGTCATCGTGGTCTCCTCTCTGTTCGCTCTGTCCTCAACTCTGCCTACAGTATAACACGTGTTCGCGCCAATGTCAATGGTTTTTTGTTAACAGATTGTTAAGGGTATGTTAAGGGGATGTTAAATCGGCGCCACGAGCAGCAGCTATCAGCTCCGCCTCGGCCTCGGCATCGCCATGAATAGCCTCCCAGGCGACGGCTTTGTAGCGGTCGCGCAGCACTGGCCTAGCGCGCTGCGAGCAAAATCGACACACGACGCTCTTGGCCCCAACGCGATTGCCGCAGATCGGGCATGGGTGCGGGAGACGATAGCGAGGATCCAACGGACGACGTGGTCGCGGCTTTGCACGCGGCTTGTGTCGGCCAACCTCCATCTCCGGTACAAATGCCTTGAGGCCGCAGGGGAATAACGCGTCCAGCAGGGAGCGAGTGTACGATGCGCGGCGGCACTGGAGACGATCTAGTCGCGCATCGTACTCTTTGCAGCACTCGGCCAGGGCCGGGCAAGCGTCGCAGTCCTGGCCGGTGTAGCCCGCCTTGCGGCGGATGGCCCGGGCGCGCTTGTAGGGTTTGCCAGTGTATTCGACCGGCTTGGTCACGGCGTCGCCCCCAGCGGCCCGCAGCCATCATCGCGCAGATAGGCCAGCACTTGCGCCCGCGCCTCAGCAGGCGTGCAGCAGGCAGACGTGGATACAGGCCACGCCCCACCAGAGCTTGACGCGGCCAACACGAGGCCAGCTAACAGCAACATCGTCACACATATCACACCTCCAGCGCAGTTGAACGTCCGAGTCATGGCGCCCCCTCTATTGCATGCTCGATCCAGCGTAGCGCCCGGCCATCCTCGACCATCTCCGGCGTGACGCGCAACACCCGCCAGCCCAGGATCGCCGCCTCGTTATACTTTTCAGCATCTGCGGCGAACCCTCGTCCACGAACGTGTCGCCCGCGCGTCCACACACCACCCTCGACCTCAATAGCAATACAGAAGGCAGGCAAGGCAAAATCAAATCGCCAACGCCGTTCCGGGTGAAAACGATGCTCGCGGACGTGATCGATGGCAGCTTGTTCCAACTGCCAGGCCAGCAGCGCCTCACCCGCGCTCATCACACTCGTTTCCTCCGCGCCTTGTCGCATATGCGCGTCACGGCCCAATCTGGCAGCCATCGCACAATCCATTGCCACCGGCCCAGCCGCATTTCTAGCCATAAATGATCGCTCAGTTCTGCCTCAAGAAATTCGAAAGACTTGCCTAACAAATAGAGAATTTCCGCCATGGCCGCCACCAATTCGTCAAATTCGGGACTATTCATCGCCCAGTCCCTCCTCGTCTAACAGCACACCTGCCATGGCTCGCCACATAATCCCTGTCCACTCGCGCGACGATAACGGCGGATATTCCCCTTGCTCGCTCAGGTACGCACAATAAGCCGCATCTAACATCTGCTCCGTTGGCCTACCCCGCAACCGCTTGATGATTCTGCCCATCCGCGATCGCAGCTCGCCGATATTGCCGCAGGCGTCCTGATAATCCTGTTCCAATCTGTCGTTCTCAGCACGCAATTGCTCCAGCTCCTGTTCGGCGCGCTCAAGGACGCGCGTCATCTGCCAAGCCTCAGCGCGCAACCATAATTTGCCCGGATCTGTCATCGCTCTCCCTCCTCCAGCACTCCGGCGATCCCTCCGCGAGACCGTCGTCTAGCTCGATCACCAAATATGTCGGCATCACAATCTGCACCACGCCGCGCAGGTCGGGATACTCGCGGTGCACCACCCGGTCGCCGGGCTGCAGGTCGCTCACAATGCGCCTCCCCTATCTGTCCCAGTACGGATCGTCGTCCACCGTCTCCCGCGCCTCAGGGCCGAACATGAACTTGCCGCAGAGATGTACCAGGTTGCACGTGCCCAGCTCGCCCGAGGTGTTCTTGGCAACGTGGCATTCGATGCGCTCCGTTGGCGCGCCTTCCGGCCTCGGCTCGGGCCGATGCAATAGCATCGCTAGGTTCACTTTTTCCTCGATTTCGCCGGAATTGCGAAAATCATCGAGTGTCGGCGTCTTGTCCGCCAGTGACCGCTCGCCGCGCCGCAACTGCGAACCGAGCACGAGCGGTATCTGGAGCTGGTTCGCCGCCGTCTTGAGCACTCCCGCCTGGGCGCCGATCAACATCGATGCGTTCAAACCTCGCCGGTTGTCCGGCAACGGTATCAGCTGTAGATAGTCCACGATGGCCAGGTCACACTCGCCGCGCGCCGCCAGCCGCGCAATGTCCGCGGCGATGCGCTCCGCCGACCATCCCGGGCAGTCGACATAGAGCAGGTTGTGGTGCCACTCACGCAGCGCGTCGCAGGCCCGCGCCACAGCGTCCTTGCCCGCTCGGTCTCCACGGCGCAGGTCATAGAGCGAAACGCTGGCATATCGGGCCATCCTCCGGTCGAGCATAAATTGGTGCGTGAACTCCAGGTGATAGAACACCACGCGCTTGCCGTGTTTGGCGTTGTGCTCAGCGAGCTGCTCCATCAGGATCGTTTTGCCAACGCCAGGTCTGCCCGCAATGGCCGTCAACGTCGCTGGCTCCAGGTTGCCGATCATGCGGTCTAGGTCGGCCAGGCCGGTGGTTATCAGCGTGTTCGGATCGGTTGCCATGCGCTCAGCACGACGCTCCTGGGTCTCCAGGTAGGCCATGAGCGTATCGTCTGTACCGTAGAGGTGCGAACCGTCCGCTACTGTCTCGATGGCACCAAACAGCAATCCGCTGGCCATGCTGTACAGCTCGTCTATCGGCCCGTCGTGTCCTTGCGCCGCCGATGCGATGCTGGCAGCCGCCGCGATGACTCTGCGCCGCTGCGCGCAGGCCTTGACGATGCTAGCATAGTGCACTGCATGAACACTCGTCGGCGTGCTGGTCACCAGATCGGTCAGGTAAGCCGAACCGCCGATGGCCTCCAACTGCGACCCCTTGCCATTGCGGCGCTCCTCGAGCATCGCCGCTACGGTCAACAGCTCCACCGGCTGCCAGCGATCGGCTAGCTCCAGCATCGCAGCGTATACAACGCGATGCCGCTCGGCCAGAAAATCATCGGCATCCAGGCCAACCTCGCGCACGGACAAAATCGCGTCCGGGTCTATGAGCAGACTGCCCAGCACGGCTTGCTCGGCCTCGGCGCTCTGTGGCAGATGCTCTGTGTCGTCGCGCCTGATAGTGGCCATGTCACCAGTTTGCCTCCGTCTCGATATACTCGCCGGTCAGCGGATGCAACACGCGGATTTTGCGCTTGGCGATGAACTTTGGCTGCCTCGTCTCCACCGTTCTGTCCGGGGCGGCACAGGAAATCTGACCCTTTTGCGTTGCTAGAATATAGGCCAACACATCGCCCGTCGGTGGCTTGGCTGTCAACTGCCACATCAGCTCGGCTAGCCGTCCAGCGCCGCCAACAGCCTTGGCCGCCTTGCCAAGGTAGCCAAAATCGGGAGGCTCCCCCTCAAAACAGAGCTGGTAGACAGATCGCAGCTCTGCGGTCATGTTGCGCGCTTTTCGCAGCCTGCTCAAAACGCCCTGAAAGGTTACAGCAAGAGGGGGAGTGGGCGCTCGCGCCGCCGCAGGCGGACTCTGGTCCTCTGGTGGTATATTGTTAGTATCCTCTATAGTATTATTTGTGTTACGCGGCGTAACAGGTGGTTGTAACGCTGTGCAACAGGTGTTGTTATGCTGTGTAACAGGTGGCGTTTCAGCCTGTAACAGGTCATCATTTGTAACAGGTTCGGCGGCTACTGCGCCTGGCGTCACAACCACGTACTCGTGAGTTTTGCCTTTGGCCTCTGGCGTTCGGTCTACCACCAGGCCATTGTCGAGGAGCGTCTGTAGATGTCGCGCGAAGCACTGTCGCGTCATGCCGACTTTTTCGCCCAGCGCAGTCAGGCTGGCAAAACAGACGCCCTTTCGCATCTGGCAATATCGCCAAATCACTCCGTAGACTAGCGCCGCCGCGATGCCGTGCTCGGCGACGATCCAATCGGGGACAACGGTAAATCCGCTCGGTTGTTCAGTTGTCACAATACTCGCTCCTCGCTATCAGAATTAGCCGCCTTTTTGGGAATCTCACTACAAGACCACGCTATGAGCTTGTCCATCACAACAGTGCGGGGGACAAAGACGCACTCGCTCCGCCATCCGCCAGAATCCTGAACGGCAACTTTATATGTGCTGCGCCATTGCTCCCAAAACTGCCGAAACGTTCTGCAAAGAGCGGGGAAGGATACGAGCACAAAACGCCTGGAATCTGTCCAAAACCAGAGTATATAGTCGGTGCGTTTCTTCGCATTCCGGGTCCAGCCTATCTTTGTGCCTGTAACGCTCCACGTTTCGAGCGCCAGGTCGTCTTCGCCTGTTAGCGCATGATCTACGCTTCTCGTTTTGACATCGACAGATAGCGGCGGCAGCCCATCTCGCAGCACCCAATAGTCTGTACCGCTGCGATCGTCCTCTACCACCGCTTTTTTGACAGCGACACATCCAGGAATCCGACTCTGTAAAATCTTCTCTATGCCTTCGTCAAGGAAGCCGTCGGCCCACTGCAGGCGCTCTTGAAAGCTATAGTAACGGCTCATACCTCGGCTCCCCACGATTGCCATCCAGGGCGCGTCTGCCTGGCAAACATCTCCAGCCAGGGGCCGGGGCTGCATGCTTCCACCATTGCGTAGAAGGCATCCGGCTTCGAGCTGTGCTGTTTGCCGCGCGGGGCCTCGAACCACGTGCCCATGTCCTGGCGGAGCAAAGCGAGAGAGCCGCGCACGCCGAACAAAACGTGCTCAGTGCTGCCTCGGTAGTAGTTACCCATACCAAACTGCGGCTTGCACCAGGTCAGGGGTACGATATAGCGGAATCCCCAGTCCGCCAACAGGCCGAATCCTTTGGGCAGCGAGCGGTTGGTGATCCACAGATAAATGTGGGCATTGTCGGCGGCCAGGTCGGGGACAGGTAGCGCGCGGATTTCGGCGATAGTCATGGTATGATACGTAGGCCGGGCGCGCCCAAACTGATCGGCATCGCCTTCGTCGCCCCAGTCCCAGGGCGGGTCTAAGACAATGGTGGG